>NZ_SSDN01000081.1:0-43895 GCF_004794355.1 Microbacterium sp. K36
GAACACGATCAGCGGGACGATGATCGAGAAGGGCGTGCTGCCGGAGGGCACGCAGATGACGCCGTTCAACCCGCTGCCGGAGGACGCCGCGAACCCCGCCGACCACGTGCGTCCGTGGTCGGAGCTGAACGACGACGAGCGGAGGCTCTTCGCCCGGATGGCCGAGGTCTTCGCCGGTTTCTCCGAGTACACGGACGCCCAGGTCGGGCGGATCGTGGACTACCTGGAGGAGACGGGGCAGCTGGAGAACACGATCATCTTCTACTGCGCCGACAACGGCGCCTCCGGGGAGGGATCGCCGGACGGCTCGGTGAACGAGAACAAGTTCTTCAACGGCTATCCCGACGACCTCGCCGAGAACCTCGCGATGATCGACACGCTCGGGTCCGCCGACACCTACAACCACTATCCGACCGGGTGGGCGGCGGCGTTCTCCACACCGTTCCAGATGTTCAAGCGCTACTCCCAGTACTCCGGCGGCACCTGCGACCCGATGGTCGTGCACTGGCCGAGAGGGATCGCAGCGAAGGGGGAGCTGCGCCACCAATACCATCACTCGGTCGACGTCGTCGCGACGGTGCTCGACGTGATCGGCATCGAGATGCCGGAGTCGTTCCGCGGGGTGCCGCAGCGACCGCTCGACGGCGTCTCGATGAGATCTTCCTTCGACGCGGCGCCGGACGGGCCGACGACGAAGACGGTCCAGTACTACTCCATGCTCGGGACGAGGGGCATCTGGAAGGACGGCTGGAAGGCTGCCGCCGTGCACGCGCCGCTGAGCGGCAAGGGCCACTTCGACGATGACGTCTGGGAGCTGTACCACGTGGCAGAGGACCGCTCCGAGTCGGATGACCTGGCCGCGACCCACCCGGAGAAGCTGCAGGAGCTCATCGCGGCGTGGTTCGCGGAGGCGGAGGCGAACTTCGCCCTTCCGCTCGACGACCGGTCGGCCCGGGAGATCCTCACGGTCCCCAGGCCTCAGGCGGAGGAGCCCCGGGAACGGTACGTGTACTTCCCCGGCACCGCGGCGGTGCCGGAGAGCGTCGCGGTGAACATCCGCGGGCGCTCCTACAAGATCATCGCCGACGTCATCCTGGAGCGGGGCGCCGAGGGAGTGCTCTTCGCGCACGGCTCCCGCTTCGGCGGGCACTCGCTGTTCCTCAAGGACAACAGGCTCGTCTACGTGTACAACTTCCTCGGCATCCCGCCGGAGCAGTCGTTCACCTCGGACGAGATCGCCCCCGGCCCGCACACCCTGGGCGTGGAGTTCGTGCGGGAGGGAGCGGGGGAGCACGGCGAGTCGGTCGGCACCGCCACGCTGTACGTCGATGATCGCGCCGTGGCGTCCGGTCCGATGCGGGCCCAGGTCGGGAAGTTCACGCTCTGCGGCGACGGACTCTGCGTCGGGTGGGACAGCGCCGACCCGGTGAGCGCGCAGTACCGCAATCCGTTCCCGTTCACCGGCGGCACGCTCCTGGGCGTGGCGGTGGACGTGAGCACGGAGCAGTATCTCGATATGGAGCTTGAGGCGGCCGCGATGCTGTCGCGCGAGTGACCGCGCGGAGCGGGCGGCGGCCTAGCATGAGGGCATGACGGCGATGATCGAGGTCCCCGGCGGAACGCTGCTCATGGGGTCGGACGAGTTCTACCCGGAGGAAGGCCCCGTCCACGAGCGGCGCGTGGAGGCGTTCACGCTGGATCAGCATCCCGTGACGAACCGCCAGTACGCCGCGTTCGTCGAGGACACAGGGTACGTCACGATCGCCGAGCGGCCGATGGACCCCTCCGACTATCCCGGCGTGCATCCGGACGACCTCGTCCCCGGCGCCATGGTGTTCACACCGACCACCGGCCCCGTGGACCTGCGCGACTGGCGGCAGTGGTGGCGGTGGGAGCCGGGGGCGTCCTGGCGCCACCCGTTCGGACCGGGGTCGTCGATCGACGACCGCCTCGACCATCCGGTCGTGCAGGTCGCGTATCCCGATGCCGCCGCCTACGCCGCATGGGCGGGCAGGCGCCTGCCCACCGAGGCGGAGTGGGAATGGGCGGCGCGCGGTGGGCTCGTCGGTGCCCGCTTCGCCTGGGGCCAGGAGACGAAGCCGGACGGCACCCTCATGGCCGACACCTGGCAAGGCGCCTTCCCGTACCGGAACGACGGCGCCGACGGGTGGATCGGCACCGCGCGGGTCGCCTCGTTCCCCGCGAACGGCTACGGCCTGCACGACATGATCGGCAACGTCTGGGAGTGGACGGACGACTATTGGACTCATCGCCATGTGCCGCCGGGCGCGGTGGGGGTCGACGCCGGTCAGCGCGCGAGCCTGCTGTCCTCCGAGCCCGGGTCGCCGATCCCTCGCCGCGTGCTCAAAGGCGGCTCGCACCTCTGCGCGCCCGAGTACTGCCTCCGCTATCGCCCCGCGGCGCGGTCGGCCCAGGCGGAGGACACCGCCATGACCCACATCGGCTTCCGCTGCGCCCTCTGACCCCTGCTCCCCGACTCAGACGGGGCCGGGGAACACGGATGACCAGTCGTCCTTGACACTGACCACGGTGTAGCCCCGGTCGGCTGCGGCGCCCAGGGCACGCTCGGCTCCCGTGTCGTAGGGGGTGTCGTCACGGCCGGGGTCGTCGTGATGGATAAGCAGCGCGAGTCCTGGCCGATGGCCACCGTGCGCGAAGTCGAGCATGGGCATGTCGCCGTTGGAGTTTCCGGCCGCCAGCAGCGGACGCCGCCCGATCCGGCTCCAGATCCGCACCGGCTTCTCCGGTCCGTCGTCGAAGAACGCCAGCGCCGAGGAGTAGCGGACGCTGGCATCCTTCTCGTCGTAGGCGAGTCCGAGCGCCGAGCCGATCACCCGCTCGGGAGGGATGCCGTAGTTCGCCTGGGTCATCGGCCGCATGAAGTCGCGCTCGCCGCCCGACACGATGTAGCACGTGAAGCCGTGGCTCTCGAGGTACCGCAGCAGCTCGACCATCGGGCGGTACACCGATTCGGCGTAGGGGCGACCGAGGAGCGGGTGCTGCGCGGTGCGGTAGAAGTCCGCGACCGAACGGGCGTAGTCCTCCACGCTCACCCCGTCGGTCAGCCCCAGGAGCGCCTGGATGATGACGCCGAGGTCGGAGTCGTCGCCGGCGTAGTGCTTGTCGATCGCGGTGCCGAGCCAGGCGAGGTCACCGGTGACCGCGGCGCGGTAGGGCTGCCGGTCGGCCAGGGAGGGGTCGCGGGTGGCCGCCTCGCGCCAGCGCTCGACGACGTAGTGCAGCTGGGTGGGCATGGGCTTCTCCGACCAGAGAGTGCCGTCGTTGTCGAACACCGCGATGCGTTCGTCGACGGGGACGGCGTCAGGACCCTCCGTCACGGCGGCGACGAACGCCTCGATGGTGCGCCGTGTGCCGGTGTCCCGCCAGGAAGACAGAGGTGAGGAGTCCATGACCGCGATCCTCCCAGGCGCGGCGTCGGATGCCGAGCGTCCCTCACCCGGAGCGGACGAGTCCCGCTGCGGCCGGGCGTGCGGGAATACCCTCGGAGGGTATAAGGTTGAGCCAAAGGAGTACCCCAGGGGGGTATCCCGAGGGAAAGGAAACATGATGAGCACGAGCGAGTACCAGGTGACCGGGATGACCTGCGGCCACTGCGAGACGGCGATCCGCGGCGAGGTGTCCCGCATCCCCGGTGTCGAGGGTATCGATGTGAGCGCACAGAGCGGGAAGCTCGTGGTGCGCAGCTCCGCCCCCGTCGACGACGCGGCCGTGCTGGCTGCCGTGGACGAGGCGGGTTACCGGGCGGTCCGGTCCTGATGGACACTCCATCCGCGACGAGCGTGGAGCTGGAGATCGGCGGCATGACCTGCGCGTCGTGCGCCATGCGGATCGAGAAGAAGCTCAACCGTCTCGACGGCGTCACCGCGACCGTGAACTACGCCACCGAGAAGGCGAACGTCACGGCGCCGGCGGGCGTCGACACCGCCCTGCTCATCGCCGAGGTCGAGAAGACCGGCTACACCGCCGTCGTCCCCGCGCCTCCCGCGCCGGAGGGTGCGCAGCCCGACGGAGAGCAGCCGGATCCGGAGCTCACGGCGCTGCGGCACCGGCTGATCGCGTCGGTCGTGCTCACCGTCCCGGTCATCGCGATGGCGATGATCCCGGCGCTCCAGTTCACGCACTGGCAGTGGCTGTCGCTCGCGCTCGCGGGTCCGGTGATCGTGTGGGCGGCGTGGCCGTTCCACAAGGCGGCGTGGATCAACCTCCGGCACGGTGCGGCCACGATGGACACGCTCATCTCGATGGGCACGATCGCCGCCCTGCTGTGGTCGTTGTACGCGCTGTTCTTCGGCACCGCCGGGATGCCCGGCATGACGCACCCCTTCGAGTTCACCGTCGCGCCCAGTGACGGTGCCGGGAACATCTACCTCGAGGTCGGGGCGGGGGTGACCACGTTCATCCTCGCCGGGCGCTACTTCGAGAAGCGTTCCAAGCGGCAGGCCGGTGCGGCGCTCCGGGCGCTGCTGGAGCTCGGCGCGAAGGAGGTCGCGGTACTCCGCGACGGCGTCGAGTCCCGGATCCCGACGAGCGAGCTGCGGGTCGGGGACGAGTTCGTCGTGCGGCCGGGGGAGAAGATCGCCACCGACGGCGTGGTGGTCGGCGGCACGTCCGCCGTCGATGCCTCGATGCTGACCGGCGAGTCGGTGCCCGTCGAGGTCGGGGAGGGCGACGTCGTCACGGGCGCCACGGTGAATGCCGGGGGACGCCTGGTGGTCCGCGCGACCCGCGTCGGCGCCGACACCCAGCTCGCGCAGATGGCGCGGCTCGTGGAAGAGGCGCAGACCGGGAAGGCCGAGGTGCAGCGCCTCGCGGACCGTGTCTCCGGGATCTTCGTGCCGATCGTGATCGTGATCGCCCTCGGCACGCTCGTGGCCTGGCTCGCGGCCGGGTTCCCGGCTGCCGCCGCCTTCACCGCCGCGGTCGCGGTGCTCATCATCGCCTGCCCCTGCGCTCTGGGTCTGGCCACGCCGACCGCTCTCCTCGTCGGCACGGGTCGCGGCGCCCAGATGGGCATCCTCATCAAGGGCCCCGAGGTGCTCGAGTCGACCCGGAAGGTCGATACGGTCGTGCTCGACAAGACGGGCACCGTCACCTCCGGTCGCATGACGCTGACGGCGGTGCACACCGACGACGTCGTACAGCGCGAGGAGCTGCTGCGGCTCGCCGGGGCCCTCGAGGACGCCTCCGAGCACCCCATCGCGCAGGCCGTGGCGGCCGCGGCCACCCGGGAGCTCGGCACCCTTCCGAGCGTCGAGGAGTTCGCGAACGTCGAGGGCAGGGGCGTCCAGGGCATCGTGGACGGCCACGCCGTCGTCGTGGGACGCGCCTCGTTGCTCGCCGACTGGTCGCAGCACCTGTCCGCGGGGTTGGCTGCGGTCAAGGCCGAGGCGGAGGCCCAGGGCAAGACCGCGATCGCGGTGGGCTGGGACGGTCGTGCCCGCGGGGTGCTCGTCGTCGCCGACACGGTCAAGGTCACGAGCGCGGAGGCGGTGGCGCAGCTCCGGGCGCTGGGACTGACGCCCGTCCTGCTCACCGGCGACAACCGCGCAGTGGCGGAGCAGATCGCCCGCGAGGTCGGTATCACCGAGGTGATCGCCGAAGTGCTGCCCCAGGACAAGGTGGACGTGGTGCGCCGGCTCCAGGACGAGGGCAAGGTCGTCGCGATGGTGGGAGACGGCGTGAACGACGCCGCGGCCCTCGCCCAGGCGGACCTCGGGATGGCGATGGGGACCGGCACAGACGCGGCGATCGAGGCGAGCGACATCACCCTCGTCCGCGGCGATCTGCGCAGTGCGGCGGACGCGATCCGGCTGGCCCGGCGCACACTCGGCACGATCAAGGGCAACCTGTTCTGGGCCTTCGCCTACAACGTCGCAGCGATCCCGCTCGCGGCGCTCGGCCTGCTCAACCCCATGCTCGCCGGTGCGGCGATGGCGTTCTCCAGCGTCTTCGTCGTCGGCAACAGCCTCCGCCTGCGGTCCTTCCGCAGCAGGGCGGTGGACACCCCGTGAACGAGAGACAGAGGAGTACCGACATGTCCGATTCCCCCGCAGGATCCTGCTGCAGCGTCCCGAGCCAGAGCGGCGTCTCCGCCGAGGGGCGCACCGACCTGCTCGCCGTGCCGGCCGAGGGCATGGCCGAATGCCCGGTGATGGCCGGAACACCCGTGGTGATCGCCACGGCCGAGGCAGCGGGCCTGTACCGCGATCACGAGGGCACGCGCTACTACTTCTGCTGCGCGGGCTGCGGACCGGCGTTCGACGCCGATCCCGCGAAGTACACCAGGGCGGCCTGAGCCCCCACCTGTGCGGGGCCGCGACAGATCCGGCCCCGCACGGCATCATCGACGTCGGAGGGAAGACATGAGCACCTCGCATCACGACCATTCCGCGCACGGCGACCCCGTCGGAGCGGAGGCAGGCACGCACGCGGACCACACTGGACACATGGACCACGCAGGACACGGAGACCACGCGGAGCACCCCGGACACGGAGACCACGCGGAGCACGCCGGACACGGCGATCACGCGGGTCACGGCGGTCACGGGGGCCATGGCGACCACGTCGCCCAGTTCCGGCGGCTGTTCTGGATCATGCTCGTCCTCGCCGTGCCGACCGTGCTGCTCTCGGGCATGTTCGCGATGATCGTGGGCTACCCGCTTCCCGACATCCCGGGTCTGGTCTGGGTGTCGCCGGTCCTCGGCACGGTCATGTACGTGTGGGGAGGGAAGCCGTTCCTCACCGGCGCCGTCAGCGAGATCCGTGCCCGACAGCCCGGCATGATGCTGCTCATCGGCCTCGCGATCACCGTGGCGTTCGTCGCGTCGTGGGGAGCGAGCCTCGGCCTGCTGCATCACGAGCTCGACTTCTGGTGGGAGCTCGCTCTCCTCATCGTGATCATGCTGCTCGGGCACTGGATCGAGATGCGGTCGCTGGCACAGACCACCTCCGCCCTCGACTCGCTGGCCGCGCTGCTGCCGGACGAGGCCGAGCGCGTCGAGGGCGATCAGGTCGTGCGAGTCGCCCCGTCGGAGCTCCGCGTGGGCGATGTCGTCGTGGTGCGTCCCGGCGGCAGCATCCCGGCGGACGGGCGCATCGTCGACGGTCGCGCCTCGATGGACGAATCCATGGTGACGGGGGAGTCCCGCACAGTCACCCGGACGATTGGCGATCCGGTGACCGCGGGAACCGTCGCCACCGACTCCGGCCTCCGCGTGGAGATCACCGCGACCGGAGACGACACGACGCTCGCGGGCATCCAGCGGCTCGTGACGGAAGCGCAGAACTCCTCGTCCCGCGCACAGCGCCTGGCCGATACGGCCGCCGGCTGGCTGTTCTGGTTCGCGCTCGGTGCTGCCGCGATCACCGCGGTGGTGTGGAGCGCCGTCGGCCTGCCGGACGACGCCGTCATCCGCACGATCACCGTGCTCGTGATCGCCTGCCCGCACGCGCTGGGGCTGGCCATCCCGCTCGTCGTGTCGATCGCGACCGAACGCGCGGCGCGTGGCGGCGTGCTCGTCAAGGACCGGCTGGCCCTGGAGAGCATGCGCACCGTCGACACCGTGCTGTTCGACAAGACCGGCACGCTGACCAAGGGCGAGCCCGTCGTCTCCGAGGTGTCGGTGGCCGGCACGGAGACCGCGGAGGAGGTGCTGGCGCTCGCCGCGGCCGCCGAGGCCGACAGCGAGCATCCGCTGGCGAAGGCCATCGTCCGCGCCGCTCGGGACAACGAGCTCCGCGTGCCGGCGAGCCGCGACTTCTCGTCCTCGCCGGCGGTGGGGGTGACCGCGACGGTGGACGGCGCCGTGATCCGCGTCGGCGGCCCGCACCTGCTCACGGAGGAGGATGCTCAGGAGCTCCCCGTCGCGGAAGGGTGGCGCGCGGACGGCGCGATCATCCTGCACGTGCTGCGGGACGGCGGCGTCATCGGGGCGCTCAAGCTTGCGGATGAGGTGCGTCCGGAGTCGCGGGACGCGGTCGATGCGCTGCATGCGCTCGGCGTCCAGGTCGTGATGATCACCGGCGACGCGGAAGCCGTCGCGCACACCGTCGCGGCCGACCTCGGGATCGACCGCGTGTTCGCGGGCGTGCGGCCGGAGGACAAGGCCGCGAAGGTGCAGGAGCTGCAGCACGAGGGGCGCAGGGTCGCGATGGTGGGCGACGGCGTGAACGACGCCCCCGCGCTCGCTCAGGCGGACGTGGGCCTGGCGATCGGCGCCGGAACGGACGTGGCCATCGCTTCCGCCGGCGTCATCCTCGCCGGAGACGACCCGCGCGCCGTGTTGTCGGTGATCGAGCTCTCCCGCGCCTCGTATCGGAAGATGACGCAGAACCTCTGGTGGGCGGCCGGGTACAACCTGCTCTCGGTCCCGCTCGCGGCGGGTGTGCTCGCCCCGATCGGCTTCGTGCTGCCGATGTCGGTGGGGGCGGTGCTGATGTCGCTGTCGACGATCGTGGTGGCGCTGAACGCGCAGTTGCTGCGGCGGCTCGATCTCCGTCCGGAGGTGGTCACCGCGGGCATCCTGCAGCGCTGAGCGCCACCACGCCGCCGTCTCGGTCCCGGCTCAGTGCCGACGGCCGAGGCGGCGGAGAGCGCGGACGCCCAGGACCACCGTCAGCACCCAGGGCCCCACGACGATGATCGGGTCGAGCCACGTGTGCCGGAGATCGATCCGTCCGCGTCCGAACCGCGACGCAAGCGGACGATGCTGCGGTTCCGCGAGGACGCCGGTCTGCGTGATGGGGTCGTCCGGGCGCCGGGTGAGCAGGGAGCGGGCGTGCGCCGTCACCGCATCGACGCGGTCGCCCAGCACGAGCAGCAGCCAGCGCGTGTTCTTCGTCTCGCTGAACCGGTCGTAGGCCACGCGCCGGATGGCACCCGACACGCCGTGCAGCGGTTGCGCGGTGCCCCAGACGGGAGGCAGCATCCCGTGCTCGATCGAGCGCTCGCGGCCGCGGTCGGGGCCCTGACGCTCGGGGAGGTCCCAATGCGCGCCGGTGTCGCCGACATCCTCCAGCTGCTGCCAGGTGCGGCGGTGCTCGGGGGCGAGGTCGGCGCCCCAGCCCGGGATCCGGGCACGCAGCTCCTCGGGGGTCGGTGCGGGGATGGGTCGAGATCCTTCGTACGGCATGATCATTCCTCTCCGACGACGATGAGCGGCTTGATGCAGTCGTCGAGCTTGGACGAGAACACGTGGTAGGCCTCCGCGATGTGCTCCAGGGGGAAGCGGTGCGTCAGGAGCTCGGACGGACGGATGTGCCCCGCCTGGATGTGTTCGAGCAACCGCGGCCACTGCCTCTTCACGGGAGCCTGGTTGCCGCGCACCGTGAGGCCTTTGTTCATGATGTCGCCCAGGCGCACCGAGGTCACCAGCGGGCCGTAGGCGCCGAGGATCGACACGGTGCCGCCCTTGCGCGCGCTGTCGATGGCCCAGTTCACCGCGACGGGGGAGCCGCCCTGCAGCTTGAGCTTGGCGGCGGTCACGTGCTGGACGACACTGCCGTCCGCCTCCGCGCCGACCGCGTCGATCACCACGTCCGCGCCGAGGTAGCCGGTCGCCTTCTTCAGCGCGAGCACGATGTCACCGGCTTCGTGCAGATGCATCGTCTCGGCGAAGGCGAAGTCCCGTGCCTTCTCGAGCCGGTAGTCGAGATGGTCGACGACGATGACCCGCCCTGCGCCGAGGAACCAGGCCGAGCGGGCGGCGGCCAGGCCGACGGGCCCGGCGCCGAACACGACCACCGTGTCCCCTTCGGCGATGTCGGCCTGCTGCGCGCCGAAGTAGCCGGTGGAGAACGCGTCCGTGAGCAGCAGCGCGTCTTCGGAGGCGAGCCACTCCGGGATCACCGACGGACCGACATCCGCGAACGGCACGCGCACGCGCTCCGCCTGCCCGCCGTCGTACCCGCCGGTCGTGTGCGAGTAGCCGTAGATCCCCCCGACGGCGGTCGCGTTGGGGTTCACGTTGTGACAGTTCGAGAAGAGGCCTCGGCGGCAGAAGTAGCACGAGCCGCAGTAGATGTTGAAGGGCACCATGACCCGGTCGCCCGGGCGCAGCGTCTCCACGGAGGAGCCGACCTCCTCGACCACCCCGACGATCTCGTGACCGAAGGTGTGCCCGATGCGGGTGTCGGGCATCATGCCGTGGAAGAGGTGGAGATCCGACCCGCACACGGCGGCTCTCGTGACCCGGACGATCGCGTCGTTGGGGTGCTGGATCGTCGGGTCGGGTTTCTCCTCGACGCGGATCTTGTACGGTCCGCGGTAGGTCATCGCCTTCATCGGGTGCTCCTTCGCTACATGGAGTGACCGACGCTAGGCACCGCCTCGGGGATGACTCAGGGCATTGACGGATGGCGCAGGGGAGCGTAGAGGGCCGAGGTCAGGACCCGGGCAGGGGCCCGACCTCGGCGCGAGCCCGACGGCTGCGGGCCGCGAGCACGAATCCGCCGAGGACCGCGGCGACGAGCGAGCCGACGAGCACGCCGATCTTCACATGATCGTCCGCGACGCTGCTGCTGCCGTACGCGAGCTCGCCCACCAGCAGCGAGACCGTGAATCCGATGCCGGCGAGCAGGGACATGCCGGCGAGATCCGGCCAGCGCAGCGTCTCGTCGAGGCGCAGGGCCGGCACTCGGCTCAACAGGAAGGTCGTGAGCAGGACGCCGACCGGCTTCCCGAGCACGAGGCCCACGACGATCCCGATGGTGATCGGGTCGGTCAGCGCCGAGACCAGGCCGTCCACGCCGCCGATCTCGACACCGGCCGCGAAGAACGCGAACACCGGCACGGCGACGAGAGTCGCCACGATGCCCCAGCGATCGGCGAAGTGCGCGGCGAGGCCGTCGTATACCGGAGCGCCGTCGGTATCCGTCCCGGTGCGCACCCGCGCGCGGGCCGTCGGACGCACGGGGACCATGAAACCGAGCAGCACGCCGGCGACCGTGGCGTGCACCCCGGATGCATGCACGAACGCCCAGACGGCCAGGGCGAGGGGAAGCAGGATCCACCAGGACCGGATGCCGTTCTGCACGGCGAGTGCGAAACCCGCGAGGGGAAGGAGCGCGAGGATCAGCCAGGGGAAGCTGATGGTCTCGGTATAGAAGGTGGCGATGATCGTGATGGCGATCAGGTCGTCGATGATCGCGAGGGTCAGCAGGAACACCCGCAGCGCCGGCGGCAGGAAGCGGCCGACGACGGCCAGCACCGCGATCGCGAACGCGATGTCCGTGGCCGTCGGGATCGCCCATCCGCGGAGGACCTCGGCGCCGGAGGTCGCGTTGATCGCGACGAAGAAGAGAGCGGGGACGATGACGCCGCCCACCGCGGCGGCGATCGGAAGCGCGGCACGGCGCGGATCGCGGAGACGCCCGGCGACGAACTCCTCCTTCAGCTCCAGTCCGACGACGAAGAAGAACACCGCGAGCAACCCGTCGGCGGCCCAGGCGCCCACGCTGAGCTCGAGGTGCCACTCCGGGATCCCGAAGCGGAAGTCCCTGACGGCCTCGTACCAGGGCGCGGCGGGGGAGTTGGCAAGGATCAGCGCGGCGAGCGTGGCGGTCAGCAGCAGACCGCCGCCGAGCACGTCGCTCCGGGCGGTGGAGCGGATGCCGCGCCAGAGCTCATGCGGCGCGAGACGGAAACGGGCAGGGGACGACGAAGAAGGAGACACAGGGATACCTCACGGCAGATGGATGGGTGACGCGATGTCGCCGCACCCGTCCGGGCGCGGCCTATCCCTGTGGCGGCGGGCAGCCGGCGATCTCGCCGTGCGAGAGGGTGCCCCAGACGCTCGTCCAGCCGTTCGTGCCGGGGTGCAGCACCACGCGCATCCACTCCGTCATCGGCGTCGCGGACGACAGACGGCGCGGAGCGCGCGTCGAACCGGCGATGAGGAGGGAGGGCACGGATCCAGGCTACCCGGCTCGGCTGCGGGACGTGGACGGACTCCCGGTGGCACGAGAAGAGGGACCGTCCGTCTGGACGATCCCTCTCGCTGTACGTGCCCCCGACAGGAGTCGAACCTGCGACCTACGGTACCGGAAACCGGCGCTCTATCCACTGAGCTACGGAGGCGTACCGATCGACAATATCACTCGTCGGGGGTGGTCTCCGACCCACCGGCCTCCGTGACCGGCGCGGCGCGCAGTTCGTCGAGCGCGGCGGCGAGCTTCTCGGCGAGGTAACGGTGGCCCTCGGTGGACGGATGCTTGCGGCCGACCTCCACGTCGATGACGGCGGGATAGTTGTCCTCGGTGATCCAATCCTGCTCGATCGGGGAGATGTACCACCAGCCGCGGGCCGAGGCGAGAGCCGCGAGATCCCGGTCGATCCGTGCGGTCTGCGCGCCGACCGGAAGCTCGTGCGGCGCGGGACCGAGCACGACGATCGCCGCGTCCGGGTACAGCGCCGTCAGCGCGTCCCAGGCGGCGGTCACGGCCTCGCGGTAGCCGGCCGCACCCTGCGCCCGGTCGTTGATCGAGCCCTGGATGATGACGAGATCGGGGTCGAGAGTCGGGTCCAGCGCCGCGATGCGCTCGCCGAAGTCGGGGCCGTCGATGCCGGGCTTGAGGTAGCCGCTGCCGCGGACGCCGTCCACGATGGTCGTGCCTTGCAGGAGGTCGGCGAGCACGTACGCGTAGCCGAGCGTGGGGTCGGAGGCGGCCGAGCCGTAGGTCCAGGAATCGCCGAACACGAGGACGGTCGGCTCGTCGGGGAGCACGAGCGGCGCGGGGGCGATCACCGCGATGGAGTCGTCTCCAGCGGCGGCACCGACCGGGAGGGATGACGGCGCCGGGACCCAGGGCCGCCAGACCCCGAGAACGCCCGCGGCGACGGCGACGAGGAGGGCCGCGGCGATGCCCGCGATGCGCAGTCGACGAGGGGCAGCGGGGGCGTTCATGGTGTGAGAGTAGATCACGGAGGGCGGATCGCAAACTCCGCGGGACACGGGGCGACGGAACGGGCCTGCATACCCCCGTAAACTGGGGGGTCTATGAATCCTGAAACGCTCGCCCACGCCCTCCTCGCCGTCCTCGCCCCCATCGCCGAGGAACGACGTCCGGGCGAGCCGTTCGAGCTCACCGCCGCCGACATCGTGCTGGAGCGTCCGCGCAACCGCGATCATGGCGACTGGGCCTCGAACATCGCCATGCGCCTGGCCAAGCCCTTCGGCACGAACCCGCGTGAGCTCGCTCAGCGGATCGCCGACGGACTGGCCGATGTGGACGGCATCGCGAGCGTGGAGGTCGCGGGCCCCGGGTTCCTCAACATCCGTCTCGACGCAGCCGCCGCCGGCGCGCTCGCGAAGGTCATCGTCGACGCCGGCCCCGCCTACGGGACGAACTCCTCGCAGGAGGGCGTCAGCGTGAACGTCGAGTTCGTCTCGGCCAACCCCACCGGTCCGCTGCACATCGCGCACACGCGCTGGGCGGCCCTCGGCGATGCGATCGTCCGACTGCTCCTCGCGAGCGGCGCCCGCGCCGTGCGCGAGTACTACATCAACGACGCGGGCGTGCAGATGGACCGCTTCGCGGCGTCCGTGCTGGCTGCGGCGAAGGGGGAGCCCACGCCGGAGGGCGGCTACCCGGGGGAGTACATCGCGACGCTGGCCGGCCGCGTTCTCGAGGCCCGTCCGGACCTGCTCGACCTCCCTGAGGAGGAGCGGCTCACGGTCGCCCGCGAGCTCGGCTACGAGTACCAGCTCGCCGAGATCAAGAACTCTCTCGAGCGTTTCAACGTGCCGTTCGATGTGTGGTTCTCCGAGCGCACCCTCCACGCGAAGGACGCCTCCGGTTCCAGCCTGATCGACCAGGCCGTCGACCGTCTGCGCGAGCAGGGCCACGTGTTCGACGAAGACGGCGCCGTCTGGGTGCGCACCACCGACTTCGGCGACGACAAGGACCGCGTCATCCGCCGCTCGAACGGCGAGTACACGTACTTCGCCGCTGATGCCGCCTACTACCTGAACAAGGGCGACCGCGGCTTCCGCGACAAGATCTACCTGCTCGGCGCCGACCACCACGGCTACGTGCACCGTCTCAAGGCGGTCGCGGGAGCGGCGGGCGACGACCCCGCGAAGAACATCCAGGTGCTCATCGGCCAGATGGTCTCGATCAACGGCGCCCGCCTCAGCAAGCGCGCCGGCAACATCATCGAGATGGACGACCTGCTCGACTGGCTCGGCACGGACGCGCTGCGGTACTCGCTGGAGCGCTCGCCCGCCGACTCGCCGCTCGACCTCGACCCGGAGCTGCTGCAGAAGCGCACGAACGACAACCCGGTGTTCTACGTGCAGTACGCACACGCCCGCACCCACAACGTCGCGCGCAACGCCGCCGACTCCGGCATCGACCGCTCGGTCTTCGCCCCGGAGACGCTCACGCACGAGACCGAGGCGGCGCTGCTGGGCGCGCTCCAGGAGTTCCCGCGCATCGTCGCGTTCGCCGCCGAGGTGCGCGAGCCGCATCGCGTCGCGCGCTACCTCGAGGAGCTCGCCGGGCTGTACCACCGCTGGTACGACAACTGCCGCGTGATCCCGCTGAGCGACGCCCCGGTGGAGGACGTGCACCGCACGCGCCTGTGGCTGAACGATGCCGCCGGCCAGGTCTTCCGCAACGGACTCGACCTGCTCGGCGTCTCCGCGCCCGAGCGCATGTAGGGAGCGCCATGAGCGACGACAACTCCACCCTGCCGTACCCGAAGCCCTCGGACGAGCACCCGACGCTCGTCGTCCCGGACCCGGCGGACGGCCGGAGCGGTGCCGTTCGTCGACGGCGTCGGTGGCCGTGGGTCGTCCTCATCGTCGTGGTGGTGCTCGCGGCCCTCCTGGTCGCGGCGGAGCTCGTCGCCCGTGCGGTGCTGCCCGGCGTCGTGCGTTCGATCGTCATCGAGCAGCTCGATCTGCCCGCCGACCAGCAGTTGGACGTCGAGACAGAGGGGATCCTCCTCCCACAGCTCCTCGCCGGTCGTCTCGACACCCTGCGGCTGTCCACGGACGCCGTCACGCTGCAGGGCATCACCGGTGCGGCTGACGTCACGGCGACCGGCGTTCCGCTGCGGGGCGGCGACCTCGACGGTGCCGACGGTACCATCCGCATCGACCAGGAGCAGTTCACTGCTCTGCTCGCCGACTCGGAGCTGCCTGTCGACACCGTGGAGTTCGCGGCACCGAACGCGACCCTCGGAGGCTCTTTCGACGTGCTCGGCACCGCGGTCCCGGTCTCCGTCACCCTCACTCCCGGGGCTGTCGAGGGCGACCTCGAACTCACCCCGGTGGCGGCGAGTATCGGCGGCGTCGACATCGATCTCGACAGCGTCGGGTCGTCACTCGGCTCCCTCGGTGAGGGGATCACGCAGCCGCGGCGGGTGTGCATCGCGGACCAGCTCCCGGCCGGCCTCACTCTGACGGGGGTCGAGATCGTCGACGATCAGGCCGTGATCGACATCGACGTCGACGGGGCGATCGTCACGGACGAGGCGCTCCAGGAGAAGGGGTCCTGCGACCGCTGACCGGACCCCGCCTCAATCCGGCAGCCGCTCCTGCAGCCGTGCGGCGAGCTCCGTCGGCTGCTGCAGGGGGATGCCATGTCCGCATCCACGGAGGACCTCGAGGGTGCTGCGGGGATGGACACGGTTCAGCAGCGCGGCGGAACGGCGCATGAGCGGCTTCTCGTCGCCTCCGACGAGGATCAGTGCCGAGCCGGGGTGCGTGCTCCACGCGGGCGGCGGCGTGAAACGCAGGTTCTCTTCGACGGCGCGCAGCAGGGTCGTGCGTGAGATGGCGGCGGAGGTCTCCAGATAGCGGGGGAGCAGTGCGTCCGGGATGAACAACTCGCGCGCCTGCAGACGGGCGAACCGCTCGTTCCTGGCGAGCCCGGCCGTGAGTCGCAGCAACGCGAGGGTCGGTCGGATGGCGCGCAGCGGTTCCGCCTGGGCGCTGATGACGACGGCGTCCGCGACGAGGTCCGGCCGTCGCGCCGCGAGCAGGACGGCGAGCTGCGCGCCGAGGGAGAAGCCGACGACGGTGGCCGGTCCGGTCTCTCTTTCCAGCAGGGGGATGAGCCTCGCCACCGTCTCCTCGTGCGACGCGTAGCCGACGCTCGCGCTGCGGCCGTGACCAGGAAGATCAGGGACGATGACCCGCCGCGCAGGATCGAGGTGTGCGCGCAGCGGCTCCCACATCCAGCCGGCGACGCCGCCGCCGTGCAGGAGCAGAAGCGGTGGTGTTCCCGGGGGACCCGATGTCTCGTGGTGCATGTCACTCCGTCTCGAAGCTTGCGGCCATGCGGCCGACCGTGTCGATGGCGCTCTTCAGCGTGCCCCGGTCGAGCGGTCCCAGCGTTCGGGCCGCGGAGAGCAGTCCGAGGGTGGCGCTGGAGAGCGCGAGGGCGAGGGCTTCGGGCTCCACGTCCGGCACGATACGGCCCTGACGCTGGAGGTCACGGATCCCGGTGACGACCTGCTCGTGACGTTTCCGGTACCGGGAGGTCGGTTGCGTGGCGACGTGCGCGCCGAGCACTCCCGCATCGTCGAGGAACGCGGCCGTCATGAGCTCGTCGCCGAGCAGCGCCGCCGCCGTGGCGCGGTAGAGGGCGCTGAGCGAGGGCTGCGGTCCTGCGGTGCGGGCGACGGCGTCGGCGATCCGCGCGGTTCCACGCTGGAGCAGGGCGTCGAGGATGTCGCGCTTCGCGGCGAACTCCAGATAGACGGCGCCTTTGCCGATACCGGCCGCGCGGGCGATCGCGGCGACGCTCATCGTGTCGAACCCCTCGGCGAGGACCATCCGCTCCGCCGCGTCGAGGATTCGTGCCCGGCGGTCCGGGACGAGCGGCCTAGGCATCGGAGCCTCGTGCGAACCACTCGCGCAGGGCGGGGATCACGAGGTCGGGATGGTCTCGTTGCACCCAGTGTCCGGCGCCGGGGGCCACGAGGAGCTGCCCGTCTGGCAGGCTCTCCGCGGCCGCCTCGATCCGTCGGAGCGGGACGCCGGAATCCCGGTCGCCGTGCACGAGGAGGACGGGGACGCGGATCTCGGCGAGTCGGTCACGGTAGTCGGTGCGGAGCCGCAGCGGCCGCACCTGGTCGCGCTGCCAGCCGCCGAACGTCGTGAGGCCGGAGCCGTTCGCGGCCTCGGCGAGCACCGCATCGACGAGTTCGGGCGTGCGGGCCTCCGGGGAGCGGACGAGATCCTGAAGGCCTCGCGTCATCGCGTTCCGGTCGCGCGCGTAGCCGCGTGTCATCGCGCCGAGCAGTCCCGAACGCAGGAGCAGGAAGGTCGACAGGTGTGAGAGGGGCCCGAAGGCGCCGTCCGTCAGGCGCGGCATCAGGCCGTAGCTGCCGAGGAGGGCGGCGGCGTGTGCTCCGTCCGGGCGGTCGAGCAGATGGCCCAGCGCCATGCCCGCGCCCATCGAAAGACCGCCGATGGCGTAGGCGTGCAGCCCGAGGGCGTCGACGAGGTCGCCGACGTACTGCACCAGGCGCTCCTGGGTCAGCGGCGCATCGAGGCGTGGGCTGCGTCCGAAGCCGGGGTGGTCCGGCGCGAGGACGCGGTGTCCGGCCGCTGCCAGCGCCGGCCCGACCTCGCCCCAGGAGAGCTCCGCATTGTCGGCCCCGCCGCCGTGCAGCAGCAGCACGGGAGGCTGCGTCTCCGCGGACGGGCGCCACTCCAGGACCGACACGGGGGCGCCGGCAACGGTCACGGTGTGCCGTCGTGATGCCGACATGCGTCCCCTCTCGTTGTGACCACCATATCGGTTTCGGTCACAACGAGGAAGGTCACTCCTTCTCGGCCGCCTTCTCGGCGGTGCCGTTCTCCTCGGCCGTTGCGCGCTGGGCGTCGCGCAGCTCGGCCGTCGCGATCTTCACGTCGACCTCGGCGCGCTGCAGCCGTCGCTGCACGAACGTCCGCGCGCCGAACCGTTCGTGCAGGCGGTCGCCGCGCTCCTCTTCGGCGGTCACGATGTAGGCGCACGCGACGAGGATGACCTGCGTGGACAGCTGGAGCCAGATCAGGAGCGCGAGGAGCGAGGCGAACGACGCGAGGAGGGGGTTGCTCGTCGCTCCACCCACGAACAGTCCGGAGAGCTGCTGCAGCACGATGAGGCCGAAGGCGCCGAGGAAGGCGCCGCTCCACAGGGAGCGCGCGGCGGGCCGGACGCCGGAGAGCAGGAGGAAGGCGCCGACGATCAGGGCCGCATCGAGGATGAAGACCACGAGCAGCGACAGGAGACGGACCGTCCAGGCGAGCAGCGGCGAATCCGACGGCACCCCGAGCAGATCGCCGATCCAGGTCACCCCGAGCTGGCCGATGAAGGTGATCCCGGCGGCGAGCACGAACGCGAGCCCGATGCCGACGGCGAGCAGGAGGTTGCGGACGATGACCCAGATCCACAGGATGTCCGCCTGGATCGTGCCGGCGATGGTCCGGATGGCCGTGCGGAGCGAGCCGATGGCGCCGAGCGCGGCACCGATCAGGGCGACGAGGGAGATGATGCCGGCGATCGAGAACGACGCGGGAGTCCGGAGGTCCTTCGTGTCGATGACGCCGCCTTCGCCGATGAGCCCGGGGACCGCGGACTGCACGGCGTCGATGATCGCGCGCCAGGCCTCCGGGTTGCCGGACAGCCAGAGAGCTGCGAGGGAGAAGCCGAGGAGCACGCCCGCGAAGACGCTGAACAGGGCCCGGTAGGTCACGCTGTCGGCGAGCATCGGGCCACGGCGCTCGGAGTACAGCAGCACGGCCCTGACCGGGCGCCGGGCGAGGGCCCAGGCGATCACCGGACCCGTGATGCGGGCGACGAGCCCCGGGCGGGCCGGGGCTGCGGAGTGGTTCTCGGAGTCTCGGTTGTCGGTGTCTGCCACGTGCCCACCCTACGAGCCGGGCGGTACCGCTCCCCAGGGGGTTGACGCGGCGTGTCACCATGACCAGGCAGCGACAGAGGGTGCCCTAGAATCGGGGCAACTCGATGTGCGCCTCCGCCCGAGATCCGTCCCACGATTGGTGTTCCGTGCTCGACTCTGCCGCCACGCTCGCTCCGGACTGGCTCGTCGTCCCCGAGGATCCGAACGATCTCGCGCCGGGTGTCTGGCCGTCTTCGGCCACGCGTGACGACGACGGCAGCCTGGTGCTCGCCGGAGTGCCGGCGCCCGAGCTCGCCCGCACCTACGGCACGCCGCTCCTCGTGCTCGATGAGGACGAGGTGCGGCGCCGCGCCCGGGCCTTCCGCGACGCGTTCGACCGCGCCGCCTCGGCGCACGGCACCACCGCGCAGGTGTACTACGCCGGCAAGGCGTTCCTGTGCACGACGGTCGCCCGTTGGGTCGTCGACGAGGGGCTCCGCGTCGACGTGTGCACCGGCGGCGAGCTCGAGGTCGCTCTCGCCGCGGGGGTCGCACCGGCCTCGCTGGGCTTCCACGGCAACAACAAGTCGGTCGCCGAGCTGGAGCGCGCGGTCGCTCTCGGCGTCGGCACGATCGTCGTCGACAGCGCGATCGAGATCGAGCGCCTGGCCGCCATCACCGCGCGCACGGACACCGTGCAGCGCGTCATGGTCCGGGTCATCAGCGGCGTCCACGCCGAGACCCACGACTTCCTCGCCACGGCCCACGAGGACCAGAAGTTCGGCTTCCCGCTCGCCGAGGCCGAGGTCGCCGTGGCGCGGATCCGCGAGATCCCGGGGCTGGAGTTCGCCGGCCTGCACTGCCACATCGGCTCCCAGATCTTCGGCGTGGCCGGCTTCCGCGAATCCGCGTCGCGCGTGCTCGAACTGCACGCCGCCCTCCTCGAGGACGGACCGGTGCCGCAGCTGAACCTCGGCGGCGGCTTCGGCATCGCCTACACCCGCGTCGACGACCCCACGCCGATCGACGAGCTAGCCGACGGCATCGTGGCGGCGGTCGCCGAGGGCTGCGCGGCGCGGGGCATCGCGGTGCCCGCGCTCTCGTTCGAGCCCGGGCGCGCGATCGTCGGCACGGCGGGCGTGACCCTCTACGAGGTCGGCACGACGAAGGACGTCACGGTCGCCTCCGGGGCCACGCGGCGGTATGTCAGCGTCGACGGCGGGATGAGCGACAACGCCCGGACGGCTCTCTACGGCGCCAGCTACTCCGCCCGCCTCGCCTCGCGGACGGGGACGGACGAGCCCCAGCTGAGCCGAGTGGTCGGCAAGCACTGCGAGTCCGGCGACATCGTCGTCGACCACGAGTACCTCCCCGGAGACGTGACACCGGGCGATCTGCTGGCCGTCCCGGCGACCGGCGCCTACTGCGCCTCGCTCGCGAGCAACTACAACCACGTCCCGCGGCCGCCGATCGTGGCGGTGCGGGAGGGGCGCTCGCGGGTGATCGTCCACGGCGAGACCGTCCACGACCTGCTGGCCCGCGACGCGGGCATCGACGGGGCGCACGCCCCCGAGGGAGCACGATGACCCACCCCGAAGGAGCACCCATTGACTGACTACAGACGACTTCGCGTGGCACTGCTGGGCGCCGGAGCCGTCGGCTCCCAGGTGGCGGCCCTCCTGCTCCGCCACGGCGACGAGCTGGCCGACCGCGCGGGTGCCGCGCTGGACCTGGCGGGCATCGCGGTGCGCAACCTCGACGCGCCCCGCGACGTCGACCTCCCGAAGGAGCTCTTCACGACCGACGCCGAGTCGCTCATCCTCGGCGCCGACATCGTGATCGAGCTCATCGGCGGCATCGAGCCCGCCCGCACGAACATCCTCCAGGCGATCGGCTCCGGAGCCGACGTGGTCACGGCCAACAAGGCGCTGCTGGCCACCCACGGGCCCGAGCTGTTCGAGGCGGCGGATCGCGTCGGCGCCTCGGTGTACTACGAGGCGGCGGCCGCGGGCGCCATCCCGATCATCCGTCCGCTGCGCGACTCCCTCGCCGGCGACCGCGTCGTGCGGATCATGGGCATCGTCAACGGCACCACGAACTACATCCTCGACCGGATGGACACGGAGGGCGCCGACTTCGCCGACGTGCTCGCCGACGCGCAGCGCCTGGGGTATGCGGAGGCCGACCCGACCGCCGACGTCGAAGGCTACGACGCCGCCCAGAAGGCCGCGATCCTCGCCAGCCTCGCCTTCCACACCGCGGTGCCGCTGGAGGCGGTGCACCGCGAGGGCATCACCGCGATCACGGCGTCCATGATCGAGGAGGCTCGCGCGGCGGGCTTCGTGATCAAGCTGCTCGCCGTGTGCGAGCGCATCGAGGCCGACGGCGCCGAGTCCATCTCGGTGCGGGTCTACCCGGCCCTCGTGCCGGTCGCCCACCCGCTCGCCTCCGTGCACGGGGCGAACAACGCCGTCTTCGTCGAGGCCGAGGCGGCGGGCTCCCTCATGTTCTACGGCGCGGGCGCGGGCGGGATCCAGACGGCGTCTGCCGTGCTCGGCGACGTGGTCTCGGCTGCTCGTCGGCACATCGCCGGCGGTGTCGGCGTGGGCGAGTCCACCAGGGCGAACCTCCCCGTCGTGCCCATCGGCCATGTCACGACCCGGTACCAGATCACCCTCGAGGTCTCCGACGCCCCGGGCGTGCTGGCCACCGTCGCCGGGATCCTCAGCGACGGCGGCGTGTCCGTCGCGACCGTCGTGCAGACCGTCGAGGGGGAGGACGAGCCGACCGCGCGCCTCATCATCGGCACGCACCGCGCGACGGAGCAGGCCCTCAGCGACACGGTGGACGTGCTCGCGGGCAGCGACGTCGTCGCCCGCGTGGTCTCCGTCCTCCGGGTGGAAGGCGAGTGACCACGGTGACGGCCACGGCTCCCGCCCCCGAGGAGCACGGCGTGCGCGTGGGCCGCACGGTCGAGGTGACGGTGCCGGCGACGAGCGCCAACCTGGGCCCCGGCTTCGACACGCTCGGCCTGGCGCTCAGCATCTACGACCGCCTCGAGGTGACGGCGCTGCCCGAGGGGCAGCTCGAGATCGAGGTCTCCGGTTCCGGCGCCGAGGACATCCCGCGGGACGCGTCCAACCTCATCGTCCGGACGATCGCCTACGTGTTCGCCGACGTCGGCCGGCCGATGCCCGGTCTGCGCATCGTGGCCGAGAACGCCGTCCCGCACGGCCGTGGTCTCGGCTCCTCTGGTGCAGCCGTCGCCGCCGGCGTGCTGGCGGCGAAGGGGCTGCTGGCCGGCGACGTCGACATCTCCGACACCGATCTGCTGCGCCTCGCGACCGAGCTGGAGGGGCACCCGGACAACGTGGCGCCCGCGCTGTTCGGCGGACTCACGATCGCGTGGATGGGGGAGCGGGGCCCGCAGCACAAGAAGCTCCTGGTGCACCGCGGCGTCTCGCCGCTCGTCCTCGTCCCGGCCTACACGATGTCGACCTCGCAGGCCCGTTCCCTGCAGCCGCCCCACGTCTCCACGGCGGACGCGGTGTTCAACGTGTCCCGGTCGGCGCTGCTCATCGCGGCGCTGATGCAGAGCCCGGAGCTGCTGCTCGACGCGACCGCCGACCGGCTGCACCAGGACTACCGCGCCGGCGCCATGCCGGAAACGCAGCGTCTCGTGCAGGCGCTGCGTGCCGCAGGATTCGCGGCCGTCGTCTCCGGCGCCGGGCCCAGCGTGCTCGTGCTCGCCGATGGTCCCGGCAGTCGGCTGGATGCGGTGGAGGTGGCCAACCGAGTGACCGACACCCCGTGGGAGGCGCTCCTGCTCGCCGTCGACGTCCGTGGTGGTACAGTGGGGGATCGAGCGGAGGGCTCCACGTAGCATTCGTGAATCTGGCCCCATTGCATCTCTTGCAAGACCCGCACGCGAACCCCTGAGGCACAAGTGCCGAGGCTGGCTGACGCCGAGCGTCAGCCCGTGCGATCGTGCGCAGCACCCGTTGTGCGCGTTCACGCTCATTTCCCATGACCTATAAGGGAGTACTCGTGGAGAACCTCTCCGAGACCCAGAACGATCAGGCGGCTCCGACCGCCGACGCACCCGTCGCCGAGCAGGCGACCGAGTCGGCTCCGGCCAAGAAGCGCGCGCCGCGCCGGGCGAACACCGCCACGGCTGCGGCCAAGGCGGCCAAGGCCGCGGAGGAGTCCGGCTCCACCGAGGCGCCCGCGGCCGCCGGCGATTCCGCTGACACGGCGGAGGCGGCCCCGAAGGCGAAGGCTCCGCGCCGCACCCGTGCGAAGAAGGCGGATGCCGAGGCCCCCGCTGAAGCCGCACCGGCCGAAGCGGCCCCCGCTGCCGAGACCGTCGATGCACCGACCGAGGCCCCCAAGTCTGCCCGCGGCCGTCGCACGAAGAAGGCGGACGCCGAGGCTTCGGAGGCGAAGACAGAGAAGGCCGAGGCCGCACCGGCCGAGAACGCGACGGAGACCGCCGCGGCGGGCACCGCCCAGGGCGGCCGCGCCACGAACGATGCGGCCAAGAACGACGCGGCGAAGAGCGAGTCGAAGAACGACAGCGCCGCCGCGAAGAACGAGGCCGAGGCGGACGCTCCGGCGAAGGATGCGTCCGGCGAGGGAGACAACGGCGAGGAGCAGGGCGGTCGAGGCCGTAACCGCAACCGTAACCGCAACCGTGGCCGTGGTCAGGGCGGCGGCCAGGAGCAGGCGCAGAACGCGCCGGCCGATGACGACCAGTCGGGTAACGGCAACGGCCGCAACCGTCAGCGCAACAAGCGTCGCAGCGGCGGCCAGGTCGACGAGTTCGAGACGGAGATCACCGAGGACGACGTCCTCATCCCGATCGCCGGCATCCTCGACGTGCTCGACAACTACGCCTTCGTGCGCACCACCGGCTACCTCGCCGGCCCCAGCGACGTCTACGTCTCGCTCGGCCAGGTCAAGAAGTACAACCTCCGCAAGGGCGACGCCGTCGTCGGCTCCATCAAGCAGCCGCGCGAGGGCGAGCAGCAGGGCCGCCAGAAGTACAACGCCCTGGTCAAGGTCGACTCGATCAACGGCCTCTCGGTCGACGATGCGGCCACCCGCGTGGAGTTCGGCAAGCTCACCCCGCTCTACCCGCAGGAGCGCCTGCGCCTGGAGACGGCTCCGGAGAAGCTGACGCAGCGGATCATCGACCTCGTCGCGCCGATCGGCAAGGGCCAGCGCGGCCTCATCGTGGCGCCGCCGAAGGCCGGGAAGACCATCGTCCTGCAGCAGATCGCCAACGCGATCGCGCAGAACAACCCCGAGGTGCACCTCATGGTCGTGCTCGTCGACGAGCGCCCCGAAGAGGTCACCGACATGGAGCGCACTGTGAAGGGCGAGGTCATCGCCTCGACCTTCGACCGCCCCGCGGAAGACCACACGACGGTCGCCGAGCTCGCGATCGAGCGTGCCAAGCGTCTCGTAGAGCTGGGCCGCGACGTGGTCGTGCTCCTCGACTCGATCACCCGTCTCGGTCGTGCGTACAACCTGGCCGCTCCGGCATCCGGCCGCGTCCTCACCGGTGGCGTCGACGCGTCCGCGCTCTACCCGCCGAAGCGCTTCTTCGGTGCCGCCCGCAACATCGAGAACGGCGGATCCCTCACGATTCTCGCCACCGCACTCGTCGAGACCGGCTCCAAGATGGACGAGGTCATCTTCGAGGAGTTCAAGGGCACCGGCAACAGCGAGCTGCGGCTGTCCCGTCAGCTCGCCGACAAGCGCATCTTCCCGGCGGTGGACGTCAACGCGTCCAGCACCCGCCGCGAGGAAATGCTGCTCTCGGCCGACGAGGTCAAGATCACCTGGAAGCTGCGCCGCGCTCTCGCCGGCCTCGACCCGCAGCAGGCCCTGGAGGTCGTGCTCGGCAAGCTCAAGGAGACCCACTCCAACGTGGAGTTCCTCGTGCAGATGCAGAAGTCGATCCCGACGCTGCCCTCGGGCGCCCACGGGCACGACAACAACATCCGCTGAGGTCCGACGTGTTCGAGTCCGTCCAGACTCTGATCGACGAGCATCGCCGGGTCCAGGAGGAGCTCTCCGACCCGGCGGTGCACGCCGACGCGGCGCGCGCCAAGCGCGTCAACCGTCGGTACGCCGAGCTGTCGCGCATCGTCGCGGCGCATGAGGCGTGGACGGGGGCCGTCGACGATCTGGAGGCGGCGCGGGAACTGGCCCGCGAGGACGAGGCGTTCGCCGCGGAGATCCCCGCCCTCGAAGAGGGCGTGCAGGCGGCGCAGGAGCGTCTGCGGCGCCTGCTCATCCCGCGGGACCCGGATGACGCCCGCGACGTGATCATGGAGATCAAGGCGGGGGAGGGCGGCGCGGAGTCGGCCCTGTTCGCCGCGGATCTGCTGCGCATGTACGTGCAGTACGCCGCGTCGAAGGGGTGGAAGACCGAGCTGCTCGAGCGCAACGAGTCCGACCTCGGCGGCTACAAAGACGTGCAGGTCGCGATCAAGGGCTCGTCGTCCGACCCCGCGCAGGGCGTCTGGGCGCACCTGAAGTACGAGGGCGGCGTGCACCGGGTGCAGCGGGTTCCCGCGACGGAGTCGCAGGGACGCATCCACACCTCGACGACCGGCGTGCTCGTGTTCCCCGAGGTGGACGAGCCCGAGGAGATCCAGATCGATCAGAACGATCTGAAGATCGACGTGTTCCGCTCGTCGGGACCCGGCGGGCAGTCGGTGAACACCACCGACTCCGCTGTCCGCATCACGCACGTGCCCACCGGGATCGTCGTGTCGATGCAGAACGAGAAATCGCAGCTGCAGAACCGCGAGGCGGCGATGCGGGTGCTCCGGGCCCGACTTCTCGCCAAGCAGCAGGAGGAGCTCGACGCGGCCGCCTCCGACGCGCGCAAGTCGCAGATCCGGGGTATGGACCGTTCGGAGCGCATCCGCACCTACAACTTCCCGGAGAACCGGATCGCGGATCACCGCACCGGGTTCAAGGCGTACAACCTCGATCAGGTCATGGACGGTGCGCTCGACCCCATCATCGAGAGCGCCATCGCCGCCGACGAAGAGGCGCGTCTCGCCGCCGTCGGCTCCGAGGGCTGAGCGACCCGCGGCGACGGCGTCAGGTGCGCGCGGCGTACCGGTGCTCGGGACGCCCGGTCGACCCGTACCGCAACCGCACCTCGACGACGGTCCGCGCGGCGAGAGCGGCGAGGTGTCGTTGCGCCGTGGCGCGGGAGATGCCGACCCGTTCGGCGACCTCCGCGGCGGAGGCCTCGTCGGTCCCGAGCGCTTCGAGCACGCGCTGCTCGGTGGCCGAGCGCGACAGGCTGACCGGCTCGCCGCCCCCGTGCAGGATCGCCAACGCGCGGTCCACGTCGTCCTGCGTGAGCGGACGATCGCCCGCGAGCAGATTGCGGTAGCGGGTGTACCGGTCGAGGAGCCCGGTGAGAGCACGACGCTCGAAGGGCTTCACGAGGTAGCCGACGGCGCCGGTCCGCAGCGCCCGTCGTACCGTGGGGGCGTCGTCCGCCGCGGAGATGAGGATCGCGTCGACGCCGGTCTCGCGGACGACCCCGATGCCGTCGCCGTCAGGGAGATAGACGTCGGCGAGCAGGAGATCGGGGCGTGTCGAGCGCACGAGGTCGCGTGCCTCGGCGCAGGACCGCGCGGTCCCGGTCACGGCGTACCCGGGGTGATCGTCCACGATCGTCCGGTGCAGATCGGCCACCCGGAAGTCGTCGTCGAGGATGAGCGCGCGCAGCGGTTCGGTCATGGGTCCTCCTTCGGGACACGCGGGGCGGGGTCGACGGCATCCCCGAGGCGGGCGGCGAACACCGCGCCGTGGCCGGGACTGCCGGGGTCGATGATCCAGAGGTCGCCTCCGCTCCGGCGGGCGATCTCCGTCGCGAGCGGCAGACCGATGCCGTGTCCGTGCACCGAGTCCACGCTCGCGTCGTCGGAGCGTGGCCGCGGATCGGACGGGCGGAGCCCCTCGCCGGAGTCGGCCACCGTGACGACGAGCGCGTCACCGTCGCTCAGCACGGAGACGTCCACCCACCGCGGCTCCCTCGTGCCCGCGACGGCGGCCACGACCGCGTTGTCGACGAGGTTGCCGAGCACGCTCGCCACGTCCTCGGCCCGACGGACGGTGCCGATCAGCTGAGTCTCGTACCCGATCCGCAGGGCGACGCCCCGTTCGGCGGCTTCGACGCCCTTGGCTCCGAGGAAGGCGTTCAGGAACGGGTCGCCCACGAGGTCGAGTCCGGCGACGGGGAACGCCACCGGACCGCGACTCACCAGCTCGCCGAGGAATGCCCTGGCGTCGTCGACGCGACCGGCGTCGATGAGGCCCGCGGCGACATGAAGGCGGTTCGCGAACTCGTGGCGCTGGACACGCAGCGCGGAGGTCATCGTCCGGACGGCTTCCAGCCGCTCGGTCAGGGCGATGAGGTCGGTGCGGTCGCGAACGATCAGCACGTCGCCGAGCGCGCGCCCGTCGCGCCGGACCGCGCGTGACTCGAGGTACAGCATCCGGTCGCCGACGACGGCCTCCGCACGGGCGCGGGCTCCGGTGGCGGTCTCGCGCACGACCGGAGGGAGCGGGAGGGTGTCCACGGTGCGGCCGACCGGATCGTGAAGCCTGAGGAGCCGGTCCGCCGCCGCATTGCTCACCCGCACGACACCGTCCTGATCGACCGCGAGCACGCCGTCGCCGACGCCGTCGAGCACCGCCGTCTGATTCTGCACGAGTGCGACCAGCTCCTCGGGCTGCACGCCGATGGTCAACCGTTCCCAGCGGCGGCGCAGGAGCAGGAAGGTCAGGAGGGCGAGGGCGAGCGCGCCGGCGGCGGTGAGACCGAGAGCGGCGAGCAGGGGCGGCAGGTCGTCGAACACACCCGCGCGCTCGAACCCGACGCTGATCTCGCCGACCGGCGTGCCGGAGTCGTCGCGCACCGGCACCTTCGCGCGGGCGGACTCGCCGAGCGTGCCGGTCTGCCAGTCGACCACCTCGTGGCCCGCCAGCACCTCGGCGAAGGGGGTGCTCACGACCTCGCCGAGCCGCGACGGCAGGGGATGGGCAAGGCGGATGCCCTGGTCGTCGGTGATGACGACGAACAGGGCTCCGGTGCGCGCCGTGACGGCGGCGGCGATCTGCTGCAGCTCTCCATCACGCAGCACCTCCGCATCCGGCTCGTCGTCAGAGGCGGAGACGGCGCTGACCGCCGCCCGCACCTGCGCGTCCTCCGCCAGGGTCCTCGCGATACCGAGCGCGGTCGACTCCGCCTCTGCGCGAAGCTGCTGGACGGCGAGGGCGAGGTACACGCCCGTGCACAGCGCCACGACGAGGGCGACGGCGGCGAGGTGCAGCAGCAGCGCGCGGGTCGCGAACCGGACCCGTCTCCGCGGGGACATCGCCACCTCCTCCCGTCGCGCAATATGCGCAGAAGTCACGGTACGCGCACAAGGGAAGGGAATGCGGCATACCGCCCTTCGCGTCCCCGGATTCCCTAGCCTCGTCAGGATCCGTCAGCGATGACGGAGCGACGACGAAGGAGTCACGCATGTTCCACGCATCGACCGCGCTGATCGCTGCCGCCGAGGAGGAGGCGCCCACCTACGACGTGGCCTTCGTGCCGCCGGAGGGCGTGCTCGTCATCCTCGGCTTCACGATGGTCCTCGTGTTCATGACGCTGATCATGACCAAGCGCCTCACCCCCATGGTGGCCCTGATCCTGGTGCCGACCGCCTTCGGGCTCTTCGCGGGAGCGGGACTCGGGCTCGGCGACATGATCCTCGACTCGATCGGCACCATGGCGCCCACGGCGGCGCTGCTGATGTTCGCGATCATGTTCTTCGGCATCATGATCGACGTCGGACTCTTCGACCCCCTCATCCGGCTGATCACGCGGTTGCTCGGCGACGACCCCGCGAAGGTGGTGCTCGGGACGGCGATCCTCGCGGGCGCGGTATCCCTCGACGGCGACGGCTCGACGACGTTCATCATCACGACCTCCGCGATGCTGCCCATCTACCTGCGCCTCGGCATGAGCCCCGTCGTCCTCACCTGCGTCGCCGGTCTCATGAACGGCACGCTCAACATCGTCCCGTGGGGTGGCCCGACCGTGCGCGCCGCGACCGCGCTCGGTGTGCAGCCGACGGAGATCTTCGTGCCGATGCTCCCCGCCCTCGGCGCAGGCATCGTCGTGACGCTCGGCTTCGCCTGGCTCCTCGGCCTGGGGGAGCGGCGGCGCCTGGGGCGGATCGACGCGGACGGCCGGCTCACCGGAGCCGACGGCGGCGTCCTCTCCTCGGTGCCCCGCATCTTCCGCGGTGCCGAGCTCAAGCCGGGCGCTCGTGCCTCATTGCGTACCGGCAACCTCGTCGTCGTCGCCGGCGGACACGCCCCGGTCGCCGCCGGGAGCGTCGACCCCGCGGACACGGCGATGGCCGACACCATGCTGGACCCCGCCCGGCCGACCCTGCGCCCGCGGCTGATCTGGTTCAACCTCCTGCTGACCGTCGCCGTCATGGTGCTCCTGGTGATCGACATCCTGCCGCTGCCCTACGTGTTCATGGTCGGCGCGGGCATCGCCCTCGTCGTCAACTTCCGTGGCATCAAGGAGCAGGCGGCCGAGATCGTCGCGCACGCCCCGAGCATCGTCGGCGTCGTGTCGATGGTCATCGCGGCCGGCGTCCTCGTGGGAGTCCTCTCCGGCACCGGCATGGTCGACGCCATGGCGACGTGGATCACGAACGTGCTGCCGCCCGCGCTCGGCCCCTTCCTCGCTCCGATCACGGGCGTGCTGTCCATCCCGTTCACGTTCTTCATGTCGAACGACGCCTTCTACTTCGGGATCCTTCCGGTGCTGGCCCAGAGCGCCGCGAACTTCGGCATCGATCCCGTCGAGATGGCCAGGGCCTCGATCACCGGACAGCCGGTGCATCTGCAGAGCCCGCTCGTGCCCGCGATCCTGCTGCTGGTCTCCCTCGCCGGGGTGAACCTCGGAGACCATCACCGCAAGGTGCTGTGGCGCGCGGTCATCGTGTCGCTCGTGATGCTGGGGATCGGCATCCTGGTCGGCGCCGTCCCGTTCTTCGTCGCGCAGTGACCGCGGCCCGGTGCCGCGCTAGGCTCGCCCCGTGATCACACTCCTGTATCGCGGCCTGATGTACCTCGTGTCGGCCGGCCTCGGTCTGCTGGCGGCGGACCTGCTCCTCGACGGTTTCCAGATCCAGTGGGACCAGTGGTGGGGGTTCGTCGTGTGCATCGTGGTGTTCGCCGTGCTGCAGAGCGTCCTCTCGCCGTGGGTGAGCAGGCTCGCCGATCGTTATGCGCCCGTGCTCATGGGCGGCATCGGGATCTTCTCCACGCTCATCGCCCTCATGGTCGTCGTGCTGCTTCCCATCGGGGGCCTGCGCATCGTCGACCTGACCGGGTGGCTGCTGGGCGCCGTCATCGTCTGGCTCGTGACGGCGCTCGGCAGCGTGCTGCTGCCGCTCGTCTTCCTGCGTCGTCGGATGGAGGGCCGCAGCGGGCACCGCTCCGGTCGCCGGGCGGCGCGTCAGATGGAGTAGTCAGGGGCGGTCAGCAGGGCCCTGGTGTCCTCACCGGCGGTCCGCTGGCGCGGCTTCGCCGGCACCCCCACGAGCACGCTGTCGGCGGGCGCGTCCTTCGTGACCACGGCGTTGGCGCCCACCACCGAGCGGGCGCCGACCGTGACGGGGCCGAGGATCTTCGCCCCCGCGCCCACGGCGACGCCGTCCTGCAGGGTGGGGTGCCGCTTGCCGACGTCCCGTGTCCGGCCGCCGAGGGTCACGCCGTGGTACATGAGCACGTCATCGCCGATCTCCGCGGTCTCGCCGATGACGACGCCCATGCCGTGGTCGATGAAGAAGCGTCGGCCGATCCGGGCTCCCGGGTGGATCTCGACGCCGGTCAGCCAGCGGGACACCTGCGACCCGGCACGGGCGAGGAGTCGGAAGCGTCGCCGCCACAGCGCGTGGGAGACGCGGTGCGCCCAGACAGCATGGAGGCCCGGGTAGAGCAGCGCGACCTCGACCGCGGTGCGCGCGGCCGGGTCACGAAGGCGCGCGGCGGCGATATCCTCGCGCATTCGCCCGATCATGCCCATCGACGACCTCAGTCCTCGCGCAGATCCTCGAACAGGGCGGTGGAGAGGTACCGCTCGCCGGTGTCCGGGATGATCACGACGATGGTCTTGCCGGCGTTCTCCGGGCGTGCGGCGACGGTCAGCGCGGCCGAGACGGCGGCACCGGAGGACATGCCGACCAGCAGTCCTTCCTTCGCGGCGAGCTCACGGGCCACGCGCAGCGAGTCCTCGAACTCCGCCGTGATGATCTCGTCGAGCACCTCGCGGTCGAGCACGTCGGGCACGAAGTTCGGGCCGATGCCCTGGATCTTGTGCGGTCCGGGGTGCCCCTCGGTCAGGACGGGGGAGTCCTTGGGCTCCACGGCGATGACCTGGACCTCGGGCTTCGCCGCCTTCAGCGCCTGCCCGGTGCCCGTGACGGTACCGCCCGTGCCGACGCCGGCGATGAAGATGTCGACCGCGCCGTCGGTGTCCCGGAGGATCTCCTGCGCCGTGGTCTCGCGGTGGATCTGCGGGTTCGCCGCGTTCTCGAACTGGCGGATCCAGACGGCGCCGGGGGTCTCGTCGACGATCCGCTTGACCTCCTCGATGGCCCCCTTCATGCCCTTGGTGGGGTCGGTGAGGACGATCTCCGCGCCGAACGCCTTGAGCAGCACACGGCGCTCCTTCGACATGGACGCGGGCATCGTGAGGATGACGCGGTATCCACGGGCGGCGCCGACCATGGCGAGGGCGATGCCGGTGTTGCCGCTCGTCGACTCCACGATGGTGCCGCCGGGGGCGAGCTCACCCGCGGCCTCGGCCGCGTTGATCATGGCGATGCCGATGCGGTCCTTCACGCTCGACGCGGGGTTGTAGTACTCGAGCTTCGCGAGCACGGTGGCGCCGAGGCCCTCGGTCACGCGGTTGAGGCGGACGAGCGGGGTGTTCCCGAAAGCGGTGGTGATGTCGGGGTGGATGCCGGACATAGGGGAGCCTTCCTGTGCGGGTGCGCTGCCGCTCCAGCCTAGGCGAGCGCGACGGGGCACGGGGCATTGTGACGGCTGCGCACTCTACGCTGGAGCCATGCCCGACCTCTCTCTCGCCGCGGCCGTGCGCGCCGCCGCGCAGCGTCTCGCGGACGCCGGCGTGCCCGACCCCCTCGTCGACGCGGAGCTGCTCACCGGGCACGTCCGCGGGCAGCGCCGGGGAGAGGTGCAGGCGGCGGTGATCCGCGGCGACCGGCTCACCGATGACGACGCGGCCGCGCTGGACGCCCTCGTTGCCCGGCGCGCGGGCCGCGAGCCGCTGCAGCATCTCACCGGGACCGCGCCGTTCCGGCACCTGGAGCTCGCCGTCGGCCCCGGCGTCTTCGTCCCGCGCCCAGAGACGGAGACGGTGGCGCAGTATGCGATCGACGCTCTCCTGGAGTCGGGGGAGCCGTCGCCGATCGGGGTCGACCTCGGCACGGGCAGCGGCGCGATCGCGCTCGCGATGGCCACGGAGGTGCCGCACGCCCGGGTGTACGCCGCAGAGCTCTCTCCGGAGGCGCACGCCTGGGCCCGACGGAACGTCGAGGGCGTCGAGAACCTCACCCTCGTGCTGTCCGATCTCGCGGAGGCCTTCCCGGAGCTCGACGGCACCGCGTCCGTCGTCATCTCCAACCCGCCGTACGTGCCGGCGCAGGCGATCCCCCGCGACCCGGAGGTCCGGCTGTTCGACCCGGCACTGGCGCTCTACGGCGGAGAGGACGGCCTCGACGTCGTCCGTGTGCTCAGCACTCGCGCCCTGGGGCTGCTGCGGCCCGGTGGCACGCTGGTCATCGAGCACGGAGAACTGCAGGGCGCCCCGATCCGAGAGCTGCTCGCGGCCGACGGCTGGCGGGCCGCGGCCACTCACCGCGATCTGACACTGCGCGATCGCGCCACCACCGCCGTGCGTCCCTGATCACCAGACGTCGAGCTCGTCCCGAACCCGCCCCGCGTAGAATCGAACCGTCATGTCCCCCATCTTCGACTGCAGCGACGAGGCGCAGCTGCTCGCCGGGATGCGCAACGCGCGCCAGGCGATCGGCCGCGGCGACCTCATCGTCATCCCCACCGACACCGTCTACGGCGTCGCCGCCGACGCCTTCTCCCCGCCCGCGGTGCAGCGCCTGCTGGACGCGAAGGGCCGGGGGCGCAACCAGCCGCCGCCCGTGCTCGTCGGCACGAAGGAGACGCTCGCCGCCCTCGCGGAGTCGGTTCCGGAGCCGGTCCAGCGTCTCGTCGACGCCTTCTGGCCCGGCGGCCTCACGATCGTGCTGCCGGCGCAGCCCTCGCTGGTGTGGGACCTGGGGGAGACCCAGGGCACGGTCGCCGTCCGCATGCCGGAGGGCCGGGTGGTGCTCGAGCTGCTGGCCGAGACGGGTCCGCTCGCGGTGTCCAGCGCCAACCTCACCGGCAAGGCGGCGGCGATCTCCGCGCTCGATGCGGAGAAGATGCTCGGCGACAGCGTCGCGGTGTACCTGGACGACGGCATGAGCAGGAACGGCGTCGCCTCCACGATCGTCGACGCGACCTCTCTCGTGCGCCGCGGCCCCGATGCCGAGGAGGGCGTCGTCCGGATCCTGCGGGACGGCGTCGTGACCAGGGAGCAGCTGCGCGAGGTCCTGGGCGACCTGCTGGAGCCGGAGCCGCAGGACGGGGATTCGTGAAGCAGTACCTCTTCACGATCATCGTCACCGCCGCGATCACGTTCGTGCTGACGTGGGCGGTGTGGCGGTTGAGCCTGCGCTTCAAGCTGTATCCCGGCATCCGCGAGCGCGACGTGCACACCACGCCGACGCCCCGCCTCGGTGGCGTCGCGATCTTCCTCGGCATCGTCGCCGCCTTCGCGGTCTCGGCGGCCAACCCCTTCTTCCAGAGCATCTGGACGCCCCCGCAGACCATGTGGTCCATCCTCGCCGCCGCGCTCCTCATCGCCGTGATCGGGGTGATGGACGATCTCTGGGACATCGACTGGATGATCAAGCTCGGCGCGCAGTTCCTCGCCGCGGGCATCATCACGGTCGGCGGCGGTCTGCAGATCCTCTCCCTGCCGTTCGGCGACCTCATCGTGGTGTCGAGCTGGCTGAGCATCACGATCACGATGTTCGCGATCGTGATCGTCATGAACGCCGTGAACTTCATCGACGGGCTGGACGGTCTCGTCGCGGGCGTCTGCCTGATCTCCAACGGAGTCTTCTTCGCCTATTCGTACATCTTCACGCGCGACTCCGGCGCGTCGAGCTACTTCAACCTCTCCACCTTCCTCGCTGCGGTCCTCATCGGTGCGTGCCTGGGATTCCTGCCGTTGAACTGGAGTCCGGCGAAGCTCTTCATGGGCGACTCGGGTGCGCTCGTGATCGGTCTGCTCATGGCGACCTCGGCCATCGCGATCACCGGGCAGATGGATCCGTCCGCCCTGGATCCGGAGCGCCTCGGGCGCTCGCAGCTCGTCGGCGCCTTCCTGCCCATCCTGCTTCCGCTCCTCGTCGTGCTCCTCCCGCTGCTCGACTTCGGGCTCGCCGTGCTGCGTCGGATGAGCGCAGGCCGCTCGCCGTTCTCCCCGGATCGGAAGCACCTGCACCACCGGATGCTCGACCTCGGGCACCGCGACCGCGATGCGGTCCTCATCTTCTACGCCTGGACGGCCGTCATCTCCCTCGCCGTCCTCCTGATGTACGTCGGCGCCCGTGAGGACTGGCCTGGCCAGTACCTTCCCGGGGTCGCCTTCGGGGTCGTCGGCATCGCCGCGTGCCTCGTCATCACCCTGAGTCCCACCCGCCGACGCAAGACCGCCGCGGGCGCTGCGCCCGACCCGATCCCCCTGGAGCCCCGATGAGTCCCAGCCCCGTTTCCAGCACCCCGATCCTGCGTCGCACGCTCGTCTGGTCGGCGGTGGCCACCGTCGTGCTGGCTCTCGTCGCCGGCGGGATCGGCTTCGCGGTCGCGCAGGGGGAGGGGCTCGTGAGCGGCCTGCTCGGCGTGCTCCTGGCCGCGCTGTTCCTCGGCATCACCGGGCTGAGCATCCTGATCGCCAACCGCTGGTACGGCGACCCGCTCTACGTGCAGCTCTTCTTCGCGATCGTGCTGGGCGGCTGGCTTCTGAAGCTCGGGGTCTTCGTCGTCGTGATGATCCTGCTCGCCGGGCAGCCGTGGATCGAGCCGATGGTGTTCTTCCTGTCGATCGTGGCCGGGGTGCTGATGTCCCTCATCATCGATGTCGTCGTCCTCACCCAGATGCGGCTGCCGAACGTCAGCGACACCACGCTGCCCACCGAGGTGCCGGAGGACCGCGCACCGGGGGCGGTGAACGATCCCTCGGACGGCCCGGCGGACGCCGCCCCGCGGTCTTAGGGCACCCTTGGATTCTGATAGTGTTGAGGAGTGCCCGCCGCTCGCCCGCGAGCGCTTGCGCTGTGTAGCACACCGACCATCGTCGCCCCGGTTCTGACCGGTGCCCCGAAGCTGGAGCCCGCGCTGTTTAATCTTGCTGCGACCCTGACCCCCCGACTCGCGTCCTCGGATGGCGAGTTCCACGGCCCTTCGATCGATGAGTTCTTCCCGGAGATCCTCTTCCACGTCGGACCCATCCCGGTCAACCGGATCCACCTGATCCAGTTGCTCTCGGTGATCGCCGTCGTCCTGATCCTCTGGCTCGGCACCCGCCGTATGAAGGTCGTGCCCGGCCGGTTCCAGAGCCTCGTCGAGATGGGCCTCGGCTTCGTCCGCGGCGGCATCGCGCACGACCTGCTGGGCCGCAAGGACGGCGACCGCTTCCTGCCGATCCTCACCACGATCTTCTTCATGGTGCTGTTCATGAACATCACGGGCATCATCCCGTTCCTGAACATGCCGGGAACGGCGATCATCGCGGTGCCGCTCACGCTCGCCGTGGTCAGCTACGTCACGTTCATCTACGCCGGCATCAAGAAGAGCCCGAAGAACTTCTTCAAGAACGCGCTCTTCCCGTCGGGCGTGCCGTGGCCGGTCTACTTCATCGTCACGCCGATCGAGCTCATCTCGACGTTCATCATCCGCCCGGTGACCCTCACCCTGCGACTGCTGATGAACCTCGTCGTCGGTCACATGATCCTGGTCCTCTGCTTCGCAGCGACCCAGTTCTTCTTCTTCACCGCGGGCGGCGGCTGGGCTGCCCTCGGTATCGGAACCCTCGCCTTCGGCGGCGCCTTCACTCTCTTCGAGATCCTGGTCGCCGTCCTGCAGGCCTACGTCTTCACCGTCCTCACCGCGGTCTACATCCAGCTCGCGGTCGCAGAAGAGCACTGAGCGGGCGGGCAACAGCCCTCCCACCCAACGAAAGGAAAAACCCGTGGACGCAACTACGGTTCTCGCTGAAATCAACGGCCACCTCGCGGCGGTCGGCTACGGCCTCGCGGCCATCGGCCCGGCCATCGGTGTGGGCATCGTGGTCGGCAAGACCATCGAGGGCGTCGCCCGTCAGCCCGAGCTGGCCGGTCGCCTGCAGGTCCTCATGTGGATCGGTATCGCCTTCACCGAGGCGCTTGCGTTCGTCGGCATCGCCGTCGGATTCATCCCCTTCCCGTAATCCCCACCGACTTCTGAAGGAGACAGGATGCTGAACGCTCTTGTCACGAACCTCGCGGCTGAGGGTGAGGCGGCGAACAACCCGCTGATCCCCGCGTGGTACGACATCATCTGGTCGGGCTTCTGGTTCCTCATCATCCTCGCCGTCGTGTGGAAGGTCGCCCTTCCCCGTCTGACGAAGATGCTCGACGAGCGGTCCGCCGCCATCGAGGGCAACATCGCCAAGGCCGATGAGGCGCAGAAGCAGGCAGAAGCGGCTCTCGAGGAGTACACCCGGCAGCTCGCCGAGGCACGCACCGAGGCCGGTGAGATCCGTGAGGCCGCCCGTGAGGACGGCAAGAAGATCATCGCCGAGGCGAAGGAGACCGCAGCCAGCGAGGCCGCGCGTCTGACCGCCACCGCGCACACGCAGATCGAGGCCGAGCGCCAGACGGCTCTCGTCTCCCTGCGCAGCGAGGTCGGCTCGCTCGCTCTCGACCTCGCCGGCGGCGTGGTCGGCGAGACGCTCTCCGACGACGCTCGCGCGGCCGCCGTGGTCGACCGCTTCCTCGCCGATCTCGAAGCATCCGAGAAGGCGGCTCAGTAATGGGCAGCGCGACCGCTCAGGCACTCGCGGCATCCACTCAGACGCTTGCCGCAGCGAAGGACGTCACCCTCGAGACCGCGCGCGAGCTGTTCGCGGCCGCGCGGGCCGTGGGCGAATCGTCTCAGCTGAGCGGCGCGCTGGCTGACCCCTCGGCTCCGACCTCGGCCCGGCAGAACGTCGTGTCCGCGGTGTTCGGGCAGTACGGCTCCGCGGCGCAGGACGTCCTGCGCACCGCGGTCGCCGAACGCTGGTCGAACGCGTCCGAGCTGATCGACGGTCTCGAGGAGCTCGCGATCCGGGCGGCGACCATCGCCGAGTCCGGCGCGGACATCGAGGGAGAGCTCTTCGGCTTCTCGCGGGTGATCGCGGCGAACCCGGAGCTCGAGCTCGCTCTCGGCAGCCGGCTCGGGGGAGAGGACGCGAAGGCCGCCCTGGTCGAGCGCCTCCTCGTCGATGCCTCTGCCAGCGCTCCGACGGCCCTCATCGTCACGTCCCTCGTGCGTCAGCCGCGCGAGCGCCGGGTGCGGCAGCTGCTGAGCCGGGCGATGCGTATCGTCTCGAGCCAGCGCGGCCGTCTCGTGGCCACGGTGCACACGGCGACCGAGCTCAGCGACGCGCAGCGCACGCGACTCGGCCAGACGCTCTCGCAGCGATACGGCGGCCAGGTGTCCCTCAACGTCGTCATCGACCCCAGCGTCGTCGGAGGCCTGCGCGTGCAGATCGCCGATGACGTGATCGACGGCAGCATCTCCGCACGACTCGCCGACCTTCGCCAGAAGCTCGCGGGCTAACACGACTTCGCGCGGGGAACCGCGCACCCAGATACAAAGGGAAGACAATGGCAGAACTATCGATCAGCCCCGACGTCATCCGTGACGCGCTGAAGGATTTCGCCGCCGCGTACGAGCCCACCGGGGCCGCGGCGACCGAGGTCGGCACCGTCATCGACGCCGCCGACGGCATCGCTCACGTCGAGGGACTTCCCGGCGTCATGGCGAACGAGCTCGTGACCTTCGCCGACGGCACCAAGGGTCTCGCGCTGAACCTCGACGAGCACGAGATCGGCGTCGTCGTCCTCGGCGACTTCACCGGCATCGAGGCCGGTCAGGAAGTCACCCGCACGGGTGAGGTCCTCTCCGTCCCGGTCGGCGACGGCTACCTCGGCCGCGTCGTCGACCCGCTCGGCAACCCGATCGACGGCCTCGGCGCGATCGCGACCGAGGGTGTCCGCGAGCTCGAGCTCCAGGCCCCCGGCGTCATGCAGCGCAAGTCGGTCCACGAGCCCATGCAGACCGGCATCAAGGCGATCGACGCGATGATCCCGGTCGGCCGCGGCCAGCGCCAGCTCATCATCGGCGACCGCCAGACCGGCAAGACGGCCATCGCGATCGACACGATCATCAACCAGAAGGCCAACTGGGAGTCCGGCGACGTCAACAAGCAGGTCCGCTGCATCTACGTGGCCATCGGTCAGAAGGGCTCGACCATCGCTTCGGTGAAGGGCGCGCTCGAGGAGGCCGGCGCTCTGGAGTACACCACCATCGTGGCGGCTCCGGCGTCCGACCCCGCCGGCTTCAAGTACCTCGCTCCGTACACCGGTTCGGCCATCGGCCAGCACTGGATGTACGGCGGAAAGCACGTCCTGATCATCTTCGACGACCTGTCGAAGCAGGCCGAGGCCTACCGTGCCGTCTCGCTGCTGCTCCGCCGCCCGCCGGGTCGTGAGGCCTACCCTGGTGACGTGTTCTACCTGCACTCGCGTCTGCTCGAGCGGTGCGCGAAGCTGTCCGACGAGCTCGGTGCCGGCTCGATGACGGGTCTCCCGATCATCGAGACCAAGGCGAACGACGTCTCGGCGTACATCCCGACCAACGTGATCTCGATCACCGACGGCCAGATCTTCCTGCAGTCCGACCTCTTCAACGCCAACCAGCGTCCTGCGGTCGACGTGGGCATCTCGGTGTCGCGTGTCGGTGGTGACGCCCAGGTGAAGTCGATCAAGAAGGTCTCCGGAACGTTGAAGCTGGAGCTGGCGCAGTACCGCTCGCTCGAGGCGTTCGCGATGTTCGCGTCGGACCTCGACGCCGCGTCGCGTCGTCAGCTCTCGCGCGGTGCCCGTCTGACCGAGCTGCTCAAGCAGCCGCAGTACTCGCCGTACCCCGTGGAGGAGCAGGTCGTCTCGATCTGGGCCGGCACCAACGGCAAGCTCGACTCGATCGAGGTCGAGGACGTGCTGCGCTTCGAGCGCGAGCTGCTCGACTACCTGCGTCGCAACACGAAGGTGCTCGACACGCTGCGGGAGACGAACGTCCTGGACGACGCGACCGTCGCCGAGCTCGACAAGCAGACCGACAACTTCCTCCTGGAGTTCCAGGGCGGCAAGGGCCACGCCATCGGCGCCCCTGGTCACGAGGAGCACGCTGCGGCCGAGGCCGAGGACGTCAACCAGGAGAAGATCGTCAAGGGTCGTCGCGCGTAATCGCGTGAGGTACTGATTCATGGGCGCTCAACTCAGGGTCTACAAGCAGAAGATCTCTTCTGCTCAGACGACCAAGAAGATCACGAAGGCGATGGAACTCATCGCGGCTTCGCGCATCCAGAAGGCGATGGCACGCGTCAAGGCGTCCACCCCCTTCGCGCGGGCCGTGACGAGGGCCGTGTCCGCCGTCGCGACGCACTCGAACGTCGACCACCCGCTCACCCGCGAACCCGAGACGATCCGCCGTTCCGCGGTCGTGATCTTCTCGTCGGACCGCGGCCTCGCCGGAGCCTTCAACTCGCAGATCCTCCGTGAGGGTCTCGAGGTCGCGGAGCTCCTGCGCGAGCAGGGCAAGGAGCCGGTGTTCTACCTCGTGGGCCGCAAGGCCGTCGGGTACTTCCAGTTCCGTCGCATCGAGGCCGCTGCAGAGTGGACCGGCGACACCGACACCCCCTCGTTCCACACGGCGGAGGAGATCTCGCAGACGCTTCTCGAGGCCTTCAACCGTGGGGGAGAGGACGGCGGCGTCGATGAGATCCACCTCGTGTACAACCGCTTCGTCAGCATGATGACGCAGTCGCCGGAGTCCGTGCGCCTGCTGCCGCTGGAGATCGCGGAGGCCGACGACTCGGAGGCGGGCAGCACCGTCTACCCGCTGTACGAGTTCGAGCCCGACGCCGAGACGGTGCTCGATGCGATCCTGCCGGTGTACATCCAGAGCCGCGTCTTCAACGCCCTCCTGCAGTCGTCCGCCGCCAAGCAGGCCGCGACGCAGAAGGCGATGAAGTCGGCCAGCGACAACGCCGACAAGCTCATCACCGACTACACCCGCCTGCGCAACAACGCGCGTCAGGCCGAGATCACCCAGCAGATCGCCGAGATCGTCGGTGGCGCCGACGCTCTCGCATCGAGCTGACAGACCCTCAGGAAAGAGACGAAGAAATGACCACCACCGCCACGGCTGAGCAGCCGGCGACCGCGGTCGTCGGGCGCGTCGCCCGCGTCAACGGTCCGGTTGTCGACATCGAGTTCCCGCACGACTCGATCCCCGACATCTACAACGCGCTGAAGACGACGATCACGATCGGCGAGGAGTCCACCGAGATCACGCTCGAGGTCGCGCAGCACCTCGGCGACGACCTGGTCCGCGCCATCGCCCTGAAGCCGACCGACGGCATCGTCCGCGGTCAGGAGGTGCGTGACACCGGTGAGGCCATCTCGGTCCCCGTCGGTGACATCACCAAGGGCAAGGTCTTCAACGTGATCGGCGAGGTCCTCAACGGCGAGCCCGGTGAGACCATCGAGGTCACGGAGCGCTGGCCCATCCACCGCAAGGCCCCGAACTTCGACCAGCTCGAGTCGAAGACCACGATGTTCGAGACGGGCATCAAGTCGATCGACCTCCTCACCCCGTACGTGCAGGGTGGAAAGATCGGTCTCTTCGGTGGTGCCGGTGTCGGCAAGACCGTCCTCATCCAGGAGATGATTCAGCGCGTCGCGCAGGACCACGGTGGTGTGTCGGTGTTCGCCGGTGTCGGTGAGCGCACCCGTGAGGGCAACGACCTCATCCACGAGATGGAGGAGGCGGGCGTCTTCGACAAGACCGCCCTCGTCTTCGGCCAGATGGACGAGCCGCCGGGGACGCGTCTGCGCGTCGCGCTGTCGGCTCTGACGATGGCGGAGTACTTCCGTGACGTGCAGAAGCAGGACGTGCTGCTCTTCATCGACAACATCTTCCGCTTCACGCAGGCCGGTTCCGAGGTCTCCACGCTGCTGGGCCGCATGCCCTCCGCCGTGGGGTACCAGCCGAACCTCGCCGACGAGATGGGCCTCCTCCAGGAGCGCATCACCTCGACGCGTGGTCACTCGATCACCTCGCTGCAGGCGATCTACGTGCCGGCCGACGACTACACCGACCCGGCTCCGGCCACGACCTTCGCGCACCTCGACGCGACGACCGAGCTCTCGCGTGAGATCGCGTCGAAGGGTCTGTACCCGGCCATCGACCCGCTGACCTCGACGTCGCGCATCATGGACCCCCGCTACTTGGGCGAGGACCACTACCGCGTGGCCACCACGGTCAAGCAGATCCTCCAGAAGAACAAGGAGCTGCAGGAGATCATCGCCATCCTCGGTGTCGACGAGCTCTCCGAGGAAGACAAGATCGTCGTGTCGCGTGCACGCCGTATCCAGCAGTTCCTCTCGCAGAACACCTACATGGCGAAGAAGTTCACGGGCGTCGAGGGCTCGACCGTGCCGCTGAAGGAGACCATCGAGTCGTTCGATGCGATCACCCGCGGTGACTTCGACCACGTCGCCGAGCAGGCCTTCTTCAACGTCGGTGGCATCTCCGACGTGGAGGAGCGCTGGGCGCAGATCCAGAAGGAGAACGCCTGACCATGGCGCTGCACGTCAGCCTCGTCTCCGCCGACGCGGAGGTCTGGACGGGAGAGGCGAGCCTCGTGGTCGCCAAGACCGTCGAGGGCGAGATCGGCTTCATGTCCGGTCACGAGCCGGTGCTGGCCATCCTCGCCGAGGGCCAGGTCCGGATCACCCAGACGGATGGCGCCAAGGTGCTGGCGAACGCGCAGGACGGATTCCTCTCCATGGAGGGCGACGTCCTGACGATCGTGGCCGGCAACGCGGCACTCATCTCCTGACAGTCCTGTACATCGCGTCCGCCTCGACACCCGCCCGGGTGTCGAGGCGGACGCGTCTCTTTCCCCTGAGGTCCCATGAAGATCCTTCTTCCGCCGTCCGAGACCAAGCGCGAGGGCGGTGACGGCGGCCCCCTGGACGTGTCGGCGCTCGCGCTTCCCGATCTCGCCGCGCAACGGGATGCCGTGATCGACGCCCTCGTCGCTCTCGCGGACGACGAGGACGCCGCCCGGCGGGTGCTCAAGCTCAGCGAGCGGCAGCGGGGAGACGTCGCGCACAACCGGGCACTGCGGACCTCGGCCACGATGCCCGCGGTGGACCGCTACACCGGGGTGCTGTTCGACGCCCTCGACGCGGCGTCGCTGTCGGCCGCCTCCCGCCGCTGGCTGGATGCCCACGTGTGGATCCACAGCGCCCCGTTCGGCCCCGTCGCCGCTCTGGATGCGATTCCGACGTATCGCCTCGCGGCCGGCACGGCGGTGCCCGGGATGGCGCCGCTCCGCCGTCACTGGGCCGATCCGACGACGGCGGCGATCGCGGCCGACGCCCCCGCGTTCGTCCTCGATCTGCGCAGCGAGGCCTACGCGGCGCTCGGTCCCGTCCCTGACGCGGTGTCGTCGGCGTACGTGCGGGTCGTCACGGAGCAGGGGAGAGCCCTGAACCACTTCAACAAGAAGAGCAAGGGGCTGCTCGTGCGAGCGCTGGCGGAGGATCGTCCGCGGCTGGGCTCGCTCCGCGCCCTGCATCGGTGGGCCCAGGCACATGACTTCGTGCTCCGGGACGGTGCGGTGCCCGGCGAGGTCGAGCTGGTCGTCGCCGACTGACGGTCGCCCCGAGCCCGGCGAATCGCCTCCGGCGGTCGTTGCTGCCCCCTGAGTGCACCGCTACCATGTCCAATGCGAGGCGGGGAGTCTCGTGGTGGGGGACGAAAGCCGTCTCCCTTGACCAGAGAATGTGAGCCTCATGGGTTACGACGACTACGGAGCGGGCTACCTCGGCCTGCTCTTCGCCTACTTCTTCGTCATTCTGCTGATCGCGGTCGCCGGATACGTCCTGGTGTCGCTCTTCTACATGAAGATCTTCCAGAAGGCCGGGGTCCAGGGGAACTGGCGTGCCTGGGTGCCGGTCTACAACTCCATGATCTTCTTCAAGCTCGGCGACCTGAGCCCGTGGCTCGTCCTCTACGGCATCGCGGGTGCCGCCTTGCTGAGCTGGATCGGCATCGGCTTCCTCTTCTCGCTCGCCCTCGGGGTGCTCTCGGTCATCGCGGCGTGGCGCGTGGGGCTCAAGCTCCAGAAGGACGCCGTCTGGGTGGTCCTCTACGTCTTCCTCTCCATCGTCTGGCTCGGCATCAACGCCTTCGACAAGTCGCGCTGGAACCCCAACATCCAGCCGGCTTCCTGGGCGGGCAACGCGTTCCTCGGCGACCGCACGGTCTGGGACGGGATCCCCGTCCAGCCGGCAGCGGCCGCGCCGCAGCAGGGCTACGGCGCTCCGCAGGGGTACGGCACTCCGCCGCAGGGCTATGCGCCGCCCACCCAGGCGTTCACGCCGCCCGCTGCGCCCGGCTATGCGCCGCCGGCTGCTCCCGCCGCCCCGGCGAC
>NZ_SSDN01000082.1:0-65795 GCF_004794355.1 Microbacterium sp. K36
GCACCTTCTCCAGGACGGGAGCCTGACCGGTGGCCTCGAGGTCGGCGTAGTACGCGCGGGCCTCGTTCTGTGTGACAGCGACCTGGTGGAGCTGGGGGGAATCGAACCCCCGTCCAACGCTGAGTCTCCACGCCTTCTCCGGGCGCAGTCTGTGGAAGCGTTCTGCTCGGCTCCGACCTTTGTCACAGACACCTAAGTCGACGAGCCCAGCCTGGGAAGAGTCCCACGTGACGTCCAGACGCCGTCACGCAGCAAGATTCCTAGATGACGCCAGGATCCGTATCGGAATCACATACGGTCTGACGGACTATCGGGCTCGCTTAGGCAGCGAGGGCGAAGTCGTTGCGCTTGGTTTCGGCAACTATTGTTTTGCAGAGAGCGTTTACGAGATAACTCTGCATCCTCGGCCCGCTTCTCGTGGATTCACAGGCGCTGTCGAAACCGATCAGCCCCGTGGTCCTTCTCTCGAAGGAGCCGCTGTCACGCTGTGGAATTGTCAGCCTCGGACGACGAGCGCCCGAGCATCACAGACTACAACGTCTGCGCCGCCGCCGCCATTCCCGCCGCCGTGCCCGTCGCGTAGAGTCGCCCCATGAGCGATGTGACAGTCACCGTCCGCGGCGAACACGAAGCCCGCCTGGCGCCGGAACGGGCGACCATCCGCGTCTCGGTGCGCGCCGAGGGTCCGGAGCGGGCGACCGTCGTCGACCACGTCATGCGCCTGGCTGAGCCGGTCCGCAGCAGCATCGTGGGACGCGTGGACGCCGGCTCCGCCCTCGACTGGAGTAGCACGCGGCTCTCCGTGCGCGCCGAGCGCCCCTGGAACGCCGATGGCAAGCGGCTCGCCCCGGTGTACTACGCGAGCATCGACCTGACCGCGACGTTCGCGGAGGCCTCGGAGCTCTCGCTCTGGATCTCCGACGTATCCGCCTGGGACGGTCTCGAGATCGGCGGGGTCGACTGGCACCTCACTCCCGAGACCCGCGTCCGCGTGGAGCGCGAGGTCGCCGCGCAGGCAGTCGGAGTCGCGGTGACGCGAGCAGAGGCGTACGCCACCGCGCTCGGCCTCGCCGAGGTGACGCCCCTGGAGATCGCCGACACCGGCCTGCTGTCCTCGGCGCCGGCGTCCGGCGCTCCGCTGGGGAAAGCACGCGGGGCCGTCGCCTTCGCGGCCGACGCCGCTCCCGCCATGGAGTACGAGCCGCAGGACATCGTCCTCACGGCGACCGTCGAGGCACGCTTCCTGGCTCGCTGAGCCTTGGTCGTCAGGCGCTGACGACGAAGTCCGCGAGGTCGGCGGCGAGCCGCTCGGACACGTGCGCGTGGACGGCGGTACCCGCCTCCCGATGCTCGACCGACAACAGCATCCCGGTCTCGTGGATCGCCGCGACGAGGTCGCCGCGATCATACGGGATCACGGCGTGGAGTTCCACGGCCGGCTTCGGCAGTGCCTCCTCGATCGCCGCGCGGAGCTCGACGATGCCTTCTCCGGAACGCGACGACACGAAGTGGGCCCGGGGCTCCAGGCCGCGCAGCACCAGCCGCTCGTCCTCCGGGATGAGGTCGGCCTTGTTGAAGACGACGATCTCAGGCATGTCGCGTACGCCGACATCGCCCATCACGTCACGCACCGTCTGCAGCTGGCCCGCCGGATCGGGGTGCGAGCCGTCGACCACGTGCAGCACGACGTCGGCGTCGCCGACCTCCTCCAGCGTGGAGCGGAAGGCTTCGACGAGCTGATGAGGCAGGTTGCGCACGAATCCGACCGTGTCGGTCAGCGTGTACACACGGCCGTCTTCGGTCTCCGACCGACGGACGGTCGCATCGAGGGTCGCGAACAGCGCATTCTCCACGAGCACGCCCGCGCTCGTCAGAGCGTTGAGCAGACTGGACTTGCCGGCGTTGGTATACCCGGCGATCGCGACGGAGGGGATGGTGTTCCGCTTGCGTTCGGCCCGCTTCGCCTCGCGTGCGGGCGCGAAGTCGCGGATCTGCCTGCGCAGGAGCGCCATCTTCGTCCGGATGCGTCGGCGGTCGAGCTCGATCTTGGTCTCACCGGGACCGCGCGAACCCATGCCCGCGCCACCGGCGCCGACCTGTCCACCGGCCTGTCGGCTCATCGACTCACCCCAACCGCGCAGGCGCGGCAGCAGGTACTCGAGCTGCGCGAGCTCGACCTGAGCCTTGCCCTCTCGACTCTTCGCGTGCTGACTGAAGATGTCGAGGATCACGGTGGTCCGGTCGATGACCTTGACTTTCACGACGTCTTCGAGCGCGCGTCGCTGGCTTGGGGCCAGCTCCGTGTCGGCGATGACGGTGTCAGCCCCCACGGCCGCGACGATGTCCTTCAGCTCCTGCGCTTTGCCGCGACCGAGATAGGTCGCGGCGTCCGGGTGCGGACGGCGCTGCAGGACGCCGTCGAGCACGACGGCGCCTGCCGTCTCCGCAAGTGCGGCGAGCTCGCGCAAGGAGTTCTCCGCGTCCTCCTGGGCACCCTGCGGGTACACGCCGACCAGCACCACGTTCTCGAGTCGCAGCTGCCGGTACTCGACCTCGGTGACGTCTTCGAGCTCTGTCGACAGACCGCCCACGCGCCGCAGCGCGTGCCGATCCTCGAGGTCCCACTGATCGCCGTCCGCCGTCGAGTGCGCGGCCGTGGCTTCGTCCTGGAGCGCCTGCGCTGCGCCGAACGTCCGCACCTCCGAGCGCTTCTCTGCGTTCGCCAGCACGCGGTCGACCGTCTGGTCGTCGGTGGAGGGTGTCTTCGTCTCCGTCATCCGTTCCTGTCTCTGGTTTCCTCGCGAGCCTTAACCTTAGCCCGCGCCGTCCGGTACGCTCACCGTATGGGGTCCGACCACTACTTCACTGCGGCCCCGGCTAGCCCCGAGAACCTGCGCAAGATCCGCGTATCCCTGGCAGGACGTGAGCTCGAAGTGACCACCGCGGGTGGTGTCTTCAGCCCTGATCGACTCGACGCCGGCACCGCAGTGCTTCTCGCCAACATGCCTCCCGTCCCACCCGGAGGTCATCTTCTCGACCTCGGCAGCGGGTGGGGTCCCATCTCCCTGTCGATGGCGCTGGCCTCGCCCCACGCGACCATCTGGGCGGTCGACGTGAACGAACGGGCTCTGGACCTCGTGCGACGCAACGCCGCAGCCCTCGGACTCACCAATGTCAACGCCGCACTGCCCGGAGATGTTCCCGCCGACGTGACCTTTCGCACGATCCGGTCCAACCCTCCGATCCGGGTCGGGAAGAACGAGCTGCACGGTCTGCTCGAGAAGTGGATCCCGAGACTCGACGAGCGCAGCGATGCCTGGCTCGTCGTCCAGCGGAACCTCGGCGCCGACTCCCTGCAGCGCTGGATCGCGGCGACCTTCCAGCCGGGCTACAGCGTCTTCCGGACGGCGACCGGCAAGGGCTACCGCATCCTCAAGGTGCGAAAGCACGGAACGCCCCCGACGGAGCCGATCGACGTCATCTGAGCGGCCCGCCCGTCGGCGCCTCAGGCGAGATCGACTTCGCCCTGATAGACGAGCTGCGCCGGTCCGGACAGCGCGACATGCTCCCCGTCTTCGGCGGGGAACATGCGGACGCCCAGTGTGCCGCCGGGAACCTCGACCTGCCAGTTGTCGGGGGCCTGGGCTCCGGCCCAGTAGCGCACAGCGAGAGCCGTGGCGGCGACGCCCGTTCCGCAGCTCAGCGTCTCTCCGACTCCGCGCTCGAACACACGCATCCGCACGTGCCCGATACCGTCGCGCACGAGGGGCTCACCGGGCACCACGAACTCGACGTTGGCTCCCGCGGGCGGAGCCGGCTCCAGCTCGGGCGTGCGGGTGAGTTCCAGCAGTCCGAGCTCCGCGTCCGAGGCCAGCGCCACCACGACGTGCGGGTTCCCGACATCGATGCCCAGTCCCGGACGGGTGACGGTCAGCCCGTCCGCGCGCACCAGCGGGTCGTCTCCCGACAGCTTCCACACGCCGAGGTCGACCTGATAGCCGCTCACGCTGCGTGTGACGTCACGGACGCCCGCTCTGGTGCCGATCGGAAGCGTGCTGCCCGGCTCGATCGCCGCGAGACCGGAGCGGACGAGGTAGTGGGCGAAGACGCGGATCCCGTTGCCGCACATCTCCGCGACGGAGCCGTCCGCGTTCCGGTAGTCCATGAACCACTCGGCATCCGGCTCCTCGGCCAGGGCCGCAACGCCCTCCGTGATCGCGGACGATCGCACGACGCGCAGCACGCCGTCAGCGCCGATCCCGAAATGCCGATCGCAGAGCACAGCCACCTGCTCGGCCGTCAACTCCAGCTGGCCGTCGGGGTCGGCGATGATGATGAAATCGTTGCCCGTACCGTGCCCCTTGGTGAATGCGACCATACGACCATCCTACGGAGCCGAAGGCCCCGCATCCGGCCGTGCGACGCGATAGCGCCCGCAGAGGAAGCTGCGGTTGCGCGCCACCTCGATCAGCTCGAGGTCGAGGCGCCGGGGAAGCAGCGGAGCCCCTGCACCAAGAGTGACCGGTGCGTACTGCACCCACACCTCATCCAGAAGCCCGGCGTCCGCGAACTGGCCCGCCACGTCTCCCCCGCCGACCACCCAGAGGTCTTTGCCGCCGGCCGCGTCGAGCATCGCCGCGTGCACGTCGCGGATGTCGGCGCTCGTCACCCGGATCGCGGCTGCCGCCGGCACCGCGAGATCACGATGCGAAAGCACCCACGTGGGCTGCGAGTAGGTCCAACGGCCTTCCTCATGGCGCATAACCCACTCGAAGGTCGACGCTCCCATCACGAGCGCGCCGATGTTCTTCTCAAAGGCCGGATACGCCATCGGACCTTCCATGTCGATGTCCTGGCTCAGCAGCCAGTCCAGCGAATGCTCGGTCGTGGCGATGTATCCGTCGAGACTGGACGCGGTGAAGTAGTGAGTGGCCATGCGCGCATCGTCGCACAGGCCGCCGACATCGGATCAGACGTCCAGCAGGTCGGCGATCGCGACCGGCGGCGTCAGCCACTCCAGCTCCGGGTACCGCTTGAACCACGACACCTGTCGACGTGCATAGCGTCGCGTGAGAGCCTGCGTCTCGGCGATCGCCTCTTCGGCAGTGAAGCGGCCGTCCAGCTGTGCGAGCGCCTGTGCGTATCCGATCGCCCGCGGGGCTGTCGTCCCCCGCTCCAGACCGTGTTCCCGCAGCCCGGCGACCTCGGCTACCAGGCCGTGCTCCCACATCCGACGCACGCGGGCATCGAGGCGGGCGACGAGCTCGGCGCGATCCACGTGCAGGCCGATCAGCCGCGTGTGCGGGTACCAGAGCGTGGGTGTCTCCGGCAGTGCCGCTCCGTGCGTCGCACTCCCCTGCTCGACGACTTCGAGGGCGCGGACCACGCGTCGACCGTTGCGTGGGTCCACGCGCGCCGCGGCCTCCGGATCGCGCACACGCAGCCGCTGGAGCAATGACTCGACACCATCTCGATCCAGTTCCTGCTCCAGACGCTCGCGGATGGCGGGGTCCCGAGGCGGAAAGTGAAAATCGTAGACGACGCTCGAGACGTAGAGTCCGGATCCGCCGACGAGGATCGCGTCGCCGCCTGCCGCGTGGATTCGCTGCACAGCCTCTCGTGCAAGAGGCTGATACCAGGCCACGGCGGCGTCCTGCGTCACCTCTCGCGCGTCGAAGAGGTGGTGCGGAATGCCGCGACGTTCGGCGACCGGCAGCTTGGCCGTGCCGATGTCCATGCCGCGGTAGAGCTGCATGGCATCGGCATTGACGATCTCCGCCGGGTTGCCGCGGCGCCGGAGCTCCTCCGCGAGATCGAGTGCCAGGTCGCTCTTTCCCGTGCCGGTCGCGCCGACGACGACCCAGAGCCGAGGTGCGGTCACACCCCGACGCGGAGAGTCGGAAGGCCGAGGGAGACGGCGCGCGGAGCGCCGTCGCTCGGTGCCGGCACGGCGCACGACTCGGCCTGTCCCCGATCCCAGGCGTCGCCACCACGCGTGCGGCGGATGCGGAGCGGGGCACCCGTCGGGTCGTCGGCGAGGAGGTGGAACGGCGCGGCGTGCGTCACCGTCACCGTGACGACATCGCCCGGGCGCGGCAGCTCGGACCCGGGAGTGACCTCGAAGTGCACGAGGCGGTTGTCCTGCGCCCGCCCGGTCAGGCGACGCGTCTCCGTGTCCTTCTTGCCTTCGCCCGTGGACACGAGAACCTCGACCTCCCGGCCGACCTGCTTCTGGTTCTCCTCGAGCGAGATGCGCTCCTGGAGCGCGATCAGCCGGTCGTAGCGAGCCTGGACGACGTCCTTGGGCACCTGGTCCGGCATCGTGGCCGCAGGGGTGCCTTCGCGGATCGAGTACTGGAAGGTGAAGGCTCCGGAGAAGCGCGACTGCTCGACGACGCGCATCGTCTCCTCGAAGTCCTCCTCGGTCTCGCCGGGGAAGCCGACGATGATGTCGGTCGTGATGGCCGCGTGCGGGATGCGCTCACGGACGCGGTCCAGGATGCCCAGGAAGCGCTCGCTGCGGTAGGAGCGACGCATCGCCTTGAGGATCCGGTCGCTCCCCGACTGCAGCGGCATGTGGAGCTGCGGCATGACGGCGGGGGTCTCCGCCATCGCGTCGATCACGTCGTCCGTGAAGGCGGCGGGATGCGGGCTCGTGAAGCGGATGCGCTCGAGCCCCTCGATCTCGCCGGCGGCGCGGAGGAGCTTTCCGAACGCCTGACGATCCCCGAACTCCACCCCGTACGAGTTCACGTTCTGCCCGAGGAGCGTCACCTCGATGGCGCCGTCCTCCACCAGCAGACGGATCTCGTTAAGGATGTCGCCCGGGCGACGGTCCTTCTCCTTGCCCCGGAGGCTCGGGACGATGCAGAAGGTGCAGGTGTTGTTGCAGCCGACGGAGATCGACACCCAGCCGCTGTGCGCGGAGTCGCGCTTGGTGGGAAGCGTCGACGGGAAGACCTCGAGGGACTCGAGGATCTCGAGCTCGGCATCGCCGTTGTGGCGCGCGCGCTCCAGGAGACCGGGCAAGGACCCCATGTTGTGCGTGCCGAAGACCACGTCGACCCAGGGGGCCTTGTCGAGCACGGCCTGCTTGTCCATCTGTGCCAGGCAGCCGCCGACGGCGATCTGCATCCCGGCCTTGCGGCGCTTGACGGCGGCCAGGTGCCCGAGCGTCCCGTAGAGCTTCCCGGCGGCGTTGTCCCGGACGGCGCAGGTGTTGATGATCACCACGTCCGCCTCGGCTCCGGCCTCGGCGCGGATGTAGCCGGCGCTCTCCAGGGACCCGGACAGACGCTCGGAGTCGTGGACGTTCATCTGGCAACCGAAGGTGCGCACTTCGTAGGATCGCCGGCGCCCGTCGTCGTCGACGGCCGCTGACGACGCGCTGATGATCGTCGGTACGCTGCGGGGGATAGTCATGATCCTCCCATTGTACGAGCGTCGCCGAGAGCCGACCGCGAGCGGACCGTCAGTCGGAATCCACGAACCGGACGCCGGAGACGCCCCCGCCGAACGAAGCTTCCCGCAGCGCCGTCTTCGCCGCGTTCATGGCGACCGATCCCCCGTACCCGCGGCGAGACAGCTGTCCGACCAATCGGCGAAGCGCCGCGTCCGGATCGAGACGTCCCATGGAGCGGGCCTTGGTCCGGGCGAACTCCAGCGCGCGTTCGGCGTCGTCATCGGGGAGCTCATCGAGAGCGGCGTCGATGACCTCACGGGGAATGCCCCGCTGCGACAGCGCTCGTGAGAGGGCGACCCGGCCCTGACCCTTGCGTTCGACACCGGACGTGACGAGGAGCTCCGCGAGCACGGCGTCATCGAGGTAACCACGGCGTACGAAGTCATCGATCACGTCGTCGATGGCGTCCGTGGCGAGTCCGTGTCCCTTCAACACCAGCCGGGCCTCGGAGACCGACAGCGACCGCGTTCGCAGCTTCCGCACCAACGACTCCTCCGCCGTCGTTCGGATCTCCTCCGCCGACGCGCCGCTCTCTGTGTCCGCCCCCTCTTCCGTCGAGCGGGACACGCCGCCGACGGCGCGCAACGTGGTGGTCTTCCCGCCCCGGGAAGCGGCTCGCGCCGAGGCACCACGAGCGGGATGCCGGGCGCTGGGGGAACCGTCGTCAGCCGACGGTGTCCCTGTGGGCGCGGGCTCGTGCCACGTCGAGCGCCAGAGTCCCGCAGCGTCCGCCGGCGACCCGGACCGCACGGGTCGAGCGGACGACGAGTCGCCTGCCCCGCTATCAGCCGGACGCTCGGTGCGCGCAGCTCCGCCGAAGAGAGGGATGATGGGGGCGATCCGCTCGGAATCGCCCCCACGCTGATCACTCATCAGGCCGGGCGACGCTCGGCCAGCTCATCAGCACCCGGAGCCGCGGCCGGGCCGCCGATGCCGAGCTTCTGCTTGATCTGGCTCTCGATCGCCAGCGCGATGTCCGCGTTGTTGAGCAGGAACGTCCGCGCGTTCTCCTTGCCCTGACCCAGCTGATCGCCGTCGTAGGTGTACCACGATCCCGACTTCTTGACGATGCCGTGCTCGACGCCAAAGTCGATCAGGCTGCCCTCGCGGGAGATGCCGACGCCGTAGAGGATGTCGAACTCCGCCTGCTTGAACGGCGGGGCCATCTTGTTCTTGACGATCTTGACGCGGGTGCGGTTACCCACGGCGTCCGTGCCATCCTTGAGCGTCTCGATGCGGCGGATGTCCATACGCACGGAGGCGTAGAACTTCAGCGCCTTACCACCGGCAGTGGTCTCCGGGGAGCCGAAGAACACGCCGATCTTCTCGCGCAGCTGGTTGATGAAGATCATCGTCGTGTTCGTCTGGTTCAGACCACCGGTGAGCTTCCGCAGCGCCTGCGACATGAGGCGGGCCTGGAGACCAACGTGGGAGTCTCCCATCTCGCCCTCGATCTCCGCACGCGGCACCAGGGCCGCCACCGAGTCGACGACGATGAGGTCGATGGCACCGGAGCGCACGAGCATGTCGGCGATCTCGAGAGCCTGCTCACCCGTGTCGGGCTGCGAGACGAGAAGGGCGTCGATGTCGACGCCGAGCTTCGCGGCGTAGTCGGGGTCGAGCGCGTGCTCGGCATCGATGAACGCCGCGATACCGCCGGCTCGCTGGGCGTTGGCGATGGCATGCAGCGTCAGCGTCGTCTTACCGGAGGACTCCGGGCCGTAGATCTCGACGATGCGGCCACGCGGCAGACCTCCCACGCCGAGGGCGACGTCGAGGGCGATGGAGCCGGTGGGGATGACGGCCACAGGCGCCCGCTCATCGCTGCCCAGCCGCATGACCGAGCCCTTTCCGAACTGGCGGTCGATCTGAGCGAGAGCCGTCTCGAGGGACTTCTCGCGGTCGGCGGGTGATGGCATGGTGTGCTCCTTCTGCGCGTGTGCTGCCGCCTGTAGGCTGTCGCGGCTCTTCCGGCTGGAAGGAACTCTCCGACAAGGCGTATGGCTTTTCAGCTTGGCCCTCACGGTACGGCGGGCCTCCGACATTGCATCGAGGAGCCACGGATCGTGAGGATCAGAGCCTTCTGACCACTTGTGCAGAAGACTACGCCCGGTTCGAACAGATTTTCGACAACACGCCGGAGTAGGCGTGTCGAACATCCGCACACCGGGACACGCCCGTCACCGCCCGCGCGGCTCCAGACGCCCCACCCCGTGGCGCCGGGAATCGGGCACATCCATGTCGGCGCACAGCGCGAGCCAGATGTCCCGCGGGGGCACCCCGGCGTCGAGAGCTTCGAGCGCGGTGCGCCCACCCATCCCGGAGAGCACGAGGTCGTTCAGCAGAGAGGACGCCCGGGCTTTGAATTCGGCGTCCACGGCGCGCAGGAACTCACTGCGTCGCATGAAGAAGTTCTCCGGGAATCAGCGGAGCGAGAGCTCGGGTTCCACGGAAGCGACCAGGTCGTCCGGGACCACGTCGGGGAAGACCTGGATGCCTTCGAGGACCGAGATGCGGTCACCGACCTCACGCATGATGGTGGAGATGGGGACGTCGAGAGCTTCCGCCACCGAGGCGAGGATCTCGCTCGAGGCCTCCTTCTGTCCGCGCTCGACCTCACTGAGGTAACCGAGAGCGACGGACGCCTTGCTCGCGACTTGGCGGAGCGTCCGCCCCTTCTGCAGACGGAAGTCCCTCAGCACGTCGCCGATCTCCTGTCGTACAAGAATCATCGGAACCTCCTCCGCAGTTCATGAATCGAGGTCTCCCTCGAAGAGACGGCCAGTCTAGTCCTCCTGGCTTGCACAGAATCTACCCTTGCACTCTGTGGTTTAAATGTGAGCACATCCGTATCAACATGACGCGAGGGGTCGCTATTCCCGCAGCGCAGCGGCCAGCACATCGAGGACCGCCCCGACCGTCTGTGCTCGCACCGCGTCGCGGTCCCCCTCGAAGTGGAACGGTCGGGTCCGACTCGCCGTCGGGGTGACCACGCCGATGTGGACGGTGCCCACGGGTTGCCCATCCGGAGACTCCGGGCCCGCGATCCCCGTGGTGGACACTCCGACATCGGCGGGGAGACCATCCACCGCGACGGCCTCGCGCACTCCGGCTGCCATCTGCCGCGCGACCTCCGGGTGCACTGGCCCGTATCGCTCCAGCAGGTCGGTGTCGACGCCCAGCAGCGTGTGCTTGACGGGGGTGGCGTAGGCGACGACGCCGCCGAGGAGCACCGCGGAGGCGCCGGGCACCGCGACGAGCGCCGCGCACACCGCACCGCCAGTGAGCGACTCCGCGACACCGAGGGTCCAACCTCGCTCACGCAGAGCGTCCAGAGCCTCGGCCGGCGTCGTGCCGATCATCGGCTCTGACGGGTGCCGCGCACCTGCGCGACGATGTAGTCGATCCCGCTGACGACAGTGAGCACGAGCACGATGACCATGAGGACGGTCGTCACGACGGTCCACGGGCCGAGCCCGATGAACACGTGCAACGGCAGGAGCGCCCACCCGAGGGCGACGCCCTGGAACGCCGTCTTGATCTTGCCCATCCAGGCGGCCGCGACCACATGCTCGCTGGCGACGACCAGCCGATGGATGGTGATCCCCCACTCGCGGACGAGGATGATCACGACGATCCACCACGAGACCTCGCCCAGGATCGCGAGCCCCACGAATCCCGCACCGGTGAGGAGCTTGTCCGCGATCGGGTCCCAGAGCTTGCCGAAGTCGCTGACGATGTCGTAGCGACGTGCGAGATAGCCGTCGACCCAGTCGGTCGAGATGGCGACGATGAAGAGGACGGCGGCGATCCAGCGCACCGTGAGATCGGCGAGGCCGTACGTCCCCCCGACGAGCAGGAGGACGAAGAACACCACGGCGAGCGGGATGCGCGCCACCGTGATGGCGTTGGGGAGCTGCCGAGGGATCGCCATCAGTCGCGTCCCGTCAGGCCCCAGGCGTCTTCGTCGCCCTCCGCTTCGACGACTGGCAGGCCGTCGTACTGCGCCTCCAACGGATCACGTTCGGCAGGCGCCGCCGCGGCCGCAGGAGCCGACGGAACGTCTTCGCCGCGGAGCTTCGCCATGACCTGCGGCAACTGCTCCGGGGTCGCGAGCACATCGCGCGCCTTCGAGCCCTCCGAGGGGCCGACGACCTCGCGCGACTCGAGGAGATCCATCAGGCGTCCGGCTTTGGCGAAGCCGACCCGCAGCTTGCGCTGCAGCATCGACGTCGATCCGAACTGCGACGAGACGATGAGCTCGGCCGCCGCGAGCAGGAGCTCGAGGTCGTCGCCGATGTCCTCGTCGACCTCCTTCTTCTTCGCCGGCTCCATCGCCTCCTGGACGTCGGCACGGTACTCGGGGCGTGCCTGACGCGTGACGTGCTTGACGACCGCGTCGATCTCCTTCTCGTCGACCCATGCGCCCTGCAGACGGAACGGCTTCGACGAGCCCATGGGCGAGAAGAGCGCGTCGCCCTGACCGATGAGCTTGTCGGCGCCGGGGCTGTCGAGGATCACGCGGCTGTCGGTGACGCTCGTGACGGCGAAGGCGAGGCGGGACGGCACGTTCGCCTTGATGAGGCCGGTGACGACGTCGACGCTCGGGCGCTGCGTGGCGAGCACCAGGTGGATGCCGGAGGCGCGAGCGAGCTGCGTGATGCGGACGATCGAGTCCTCGACGTCGCGCGGGGCGACCATCATCAGGTCGGCGAGCTCGTCGACCACGACGAGGAGGTACGGGTACGGCTTGAGCACCCGTTCGCTGCCCGGGGGCACCTCCACCTCGCCCGCACGCACGGCCCGGTTGAAGTCGTCGATGTGGCGGAAGCCGAACGACGCGAGGTCGTCGTACCGCATGTCCATCTCCTTCACGACCCACTGCAGCGCCTCGGCCGCCTTCTTCGGGTTCGTGATGATGGGGGTGATCAGATGCGGAACACCCGCGTAGCTGGTCAGCTCGACGCGCTTCGGGTCGATGAGGACCATGCGCACGTCGGACGGGCGCGCCCGCATGAGGAGGCTCGTGATCATCGAGTTCACGAAGCTGGACTTACCGGAGCCGGTGGAACCGGCGACCAGGAGGTGCGGCATCTTCGCAAGGTTGGCGACGACGAAGTTGCCGCCGACGTCCTTGCCGACGCCGATCGTGAGCGGGTGCGTGCTCTTCTGCGCGGCTCCCGACCGCAGCACGTCACCCAGGGCGACCGTCTCGCGGTCGGTGTTCGGGATCTCGATGCCGATCGCGCTCTTGCCGGGGATCGGCGAGAGGATGCGCACGTCGTTGGAGGCGACCGCGTACGCGAAGTTGTTGCTGAGCTGGAGGATCTTCTCGACCTTGACGCCGTGGCCGACCTCGACCTCGTACTGCGTGACCGTCGGGCCGCGGGAGAAACCGGTGACCTTGGCGTCGACCTTGAACTGGTCGAGGACGCTCGTGATCTGCTCGACGATGCGGTCGTTCGCCTCGGACCGCGCGACCGAGGGCGGACCCTCGGACAGCACACCGGGCGACGGAAGGATGTACGGGGCCACCGGCGCCTGCGGGCCGCGGTCGCCGGGCCCCTCCGTGCCGAAGCCGTCCAGTCCGGGGAGCTCCGGCATCTCGCCGGTGTCGGACTCGTCGTCCAGAAGCGCGGTCGTCTGCTGCTCCGCGAGCGTGTCCGTCACGGAGCGGACGTCGCTGAGCACCTCGGTCGCCGCGTCATAGGGGTTCGCCACCGTGACGGCCTGGTCGTACGCGGGGGTGGCCTCGGTCGTGGACAGCAGCGCGGTGATGTCGTCCGAGGCGAGGGTCCCCTCGTCGGGGTCTTCCTCGCGGCCGGTCTTGTTGCGCCGCCACCAGGGCAGCACGTCCGGGTCGTCGACCTTGTCGGCCTCGTCGACCGCGGCCGAGGAGTCCTTCGCCGGCTTCTCCGGGCGCTCGGCGTCGAACATCCACGCGTAGAGGTCTCCCAGGCGCGCACCGATGCGGTTCGGCGGGGTCTTCGTGAGGATGAGGATGCTGAGGGCGGCGAGCAGCCCGAGGATGATGTAGGCCGGGATGTCGGTCAGGTACGTCAGGGGCTGCCCCACGAGCCATCCGAGCAGACCACCCGACTCGCTCAGCGCGGGCATGCCCTGGTTCGGGTGGGGACGAGGGCCGGCGACGTGGAAGATGCCCGCCAGAGCGAGCACGAACATCCCGAAGCCGATCCCGATGCGCCCGTTGTCGTGCACGGACGACGGGTGCCGGAACAGCCATCCCGCCAGGAAGAGCAGCAGCACCGGCATGATGAAGGCCACCCGACCGACGAAGAGCCCCACCGAGTAGGCGCTGATGTTCGCCGCGACCTCGTTGCCGATGAAGAACCACTCGTTGACGGCACCGAGCGCCGCCAGGATCACCAGCAGGAACGGGAAGCCGTCCCTGCGGTCGTCCTTCTGCAGCGTCTCGGGCCCGAAGGCCCGGAAGAGTCCGCCGACGCCGTGCGCGAGCCCGTTCCAGGCGCGCGCGGCGACGGGCGGCTTGTCCGCCTCGTCGATGTACTTCTTCGGAGCGGGCTGCGCCTTCGGAGCCGCCTGCCGCTTGGGGCGCGACGGGGCGCTCGTCGAGGCGCGCTCGGTCTTGGTGCTGCTCCTGGCCATGCCTCCACGGTACGACCCGAGACCGACATCTCCGCGTCACCACGCGGAACTCGACGATCACGGCGCGCGCGGGCACGCCGTGATCCGACGGTCAGGCCTCGATGACGAGAGGGACGATCATCGGACGACGGCGCAGCTTCTGGTTCACCCAGCGGCCGATCGTGCGACGCACCACCTGCGACAGCGCGTGCGTGTCGCGCACGCCGGTGCCGGACGCCTCCTTCAGGGCGGCGACGATCTTCGGGGCGACGTCGTCGAAGACCGCGTCGTCCTCGGCGACACCGCGCGCATGGATCTCCGGACCGGAGATGATGCGCCCGGTGGCGGCGTCCACCACGACAATGACCGAGATGAACCCCTCCTCGCCCAGGATGCGGCGGTCCTTGAGGTCGGCGTCGGTGATCTCGCCGACGGTCGAGCCGTCGACGTAGACGAACCCGAGGTCGAGCTGCCCGGCCACCCGCGCGACTCCGTCCTTCAGGTCGATCACAGTGCCGTTGGAGGCGATGATCGTGTTCTGCTCGGGGATCCCGGTGTCCTGGGCGAGCTTGGCGTTGGCGATCAGGTGCCGGTACTCCCCGTGGACAGGGAGGACGTTCTTCGGCTTGAGGATGTTGTAGCAGTAGAGCAGCTCGCCGGCCGCGGCGTGCCCGGACACGTGCACGCGTGCGTTGGCCTTGTGCACGACGTTCGCGCCCAGCTTGGTGAGTCCGTCGATGACGCGGTAGACGGCGTTCTCGTTGCCCGGGATGAGGCTCGACGCCAGGATGACGGTGTCGCCCTCGCTCACCTCGATGGCGTGGTCCATGTTGGCCATGCGGCTCAGCACGGCCATCGGCTCCCCCTGCGAGCCGGTCGACATGTAGACGATCTGCTCGTCCGGGAGGTCGCGCGCCTTCTTGAAGTCGATCAGCACACCCGCCGGCACCTTGAGGTAGCCGAGCTGCTCCGCGATCGTCATGTTGCGGACCATGCTGCGGCCGAGGAACGCGACCCGACGTCCGTGCGCGTGCGCGGCGTCGATCACCTGCTGCACGCGGTGCACGTGGCTGGAGAAGCTCGCGACGATCACCCGGCGCGGAGCCTTGCCGATGACCTGGTCGAGGACAGGGCCGATGGAGCGCTCCGTGGGCGTGAAGCCGGGGACGTCGGCGTTGGTGGAGTCGACGAGGAAGAGGTCGACCCCCTCCTCCCCCAGGCGCGAGAAGGCGCGCAGATCGGTGATGCGGCCGTCCAGGGGCAGCTGGTCCATCTTGAAGTCGCCGGTGGCGAGGGCCATGCCCGCGGGGGTGCGGATCGCGACGGCCAGCGCGTCGGGGATGGAGTGGTTCACCGCGACGAACTCGAGGTCGAACGGTCCGACCTTCTCCTGCTGCCCTTCCTTCACCGTCAGGGTGAAGGCCTTGATGCGGTGCTCCTTCAGCTTCGCCTCGACGAGGGCGAGCGTGAGTCCGGAGCCGATCAGCGGGATGTCGCTCTTCAGCCGCAGCAGGTACGGAACGGCCCCGATGTGGTCTTCGTGCCCGTGCGTCAGCACCACGCCCACGATGTCGTCGAGACGATCACGGATCGGCTCGAAGTCGGGGAGGATCAGGTCGACGCCCGGCTGGTGCTCCTCCGGGAAGAGCACCCCGCAGTCCACGATCAGGATCTTGCCCGCGTACTCGAACACGGTCATGTTGCGACCGATTTCCCCCAGGCCGCCGATCGGGATGACCCGGAGCGTCCCTTCGTCGAGAGCGGACGGTTCGGCCAGGGGAATGGACATGCTGTCTCCTCAGTCGGACACTCCACGCGTCCGTTCGTTCATGGTGACGCGGCTCAGCGCGTCGTGCCGTGCACCTTCGGCAGGGCGCCGCCCGCGGCCGCGTTGCGGTCGGGCCGGAAGTTCGAGAAGTCCGCCCCCGGCACGCCGCTGACGAGATCGAGCTCGTCCTCGATGAGGGCGGCCTCCCACTCCTCCGGGCCGACAAGGGGAAGGCGGACACGCGGACTGGAGATACGGCCCAGCCCGTGCAGGATGTACTTCGCGGCGACCGTTCCGGGGACGTGCGTCATGACGGCCCGGACCAGCGGCTCCAGTCGCTTGTGCTCGGCCGTCGCGGTGGCGAGGTCGCCCCGGTTCACCGCATCGATGATGGTCCGGTACGGAGCAGCGGCGACGTTCGCCGTCACGCCGATGAGGCCGGTCGCCCCGATCGACAGGTGCGGCAGCACGTTCGCGTCGTCACCGGAGAAGTACATGAGATCGGTCTGGTTGAGCACACGGCTTACCTCGGAGAAGTCGCCCTTGGCATCCTTCACCGCGAGGATGTTCGGGTGCTTCGCGAGCCGGAGGATCGTCTCGTACTTGATCGGGACCCCGGTCCGCCCGGGGATGTCGTACAGGATGACCGGCAGGTCGGTGGCGTCGGCGACGAGCCGGAAGTGCGTGAGGATGCCCGCCTGCGTCGGCTTGTTGTAGTACGGCGTGACGATCATGATGCCGTCGGCGCCGGCCTTCTCGCTGGCCTTGTACAGCTCGATGGCGTGCGCGGTCTCGTTCGAACCGCCGCCGGTGATGATCTTCGCGCGGCCTGCGGAGACGGACTTGCCGACCTCGACGAGCTTGAGCTTCTCCGGGTCCGTCAGGGTCGAGGTCTCGCCGGTCGTTCCCGTCACGACGATGCCGTCCGCGCCTGCGGTGATCACGTCATCGATGTGCTTCTCGACGGCGGGCCAGTCGACTTCGCCGTCGGCCGTCATCGGAGTGACGAGCGCGACGAGAACCTGTCCGAAGGGGTTGCCCGAGTGCGTCATGCGTCCAGCGTATCGGGTCGGATGCCGCTGCCGCGGACGCGTCCGCGTCCTCCTCTCCCGTCGGCCATAGGCTCACACCATGGGTTGGATCACGCACGCCTCACGCACGACCTACGAGAACGCCTGGATCCGCGTCCGTGAGGACGACGTCACCGGGCCGGGCGGCCCGGGCGTCTACGGCGTGATGACGGTCAAGAACCCCGCGGTCTTCGTCGTCGCGATGGACGCCGACGACCGGGTCTGCCTGGTGACCGTCGACCGCTACACGGTGGGACCGTCCGTCGAGGTCCCCGCCGGCGGTACCGACGGCGAGGACCCGCGTGCCGCCGCGGAACGGGAGCTCCGGGAGGAGTCCGGGTACCGTGCGCACCGGTGGGAGCACCTCGGCAGCACGCACGCACTCGACGGCATCGCGGAGGCCACGGAGCACGTCTTCCTGGCACGGGAGATCGAGCGCATCGACGACGCGGTCGACAGCCGCGCGGAGGAGGGCATCGACACCGTCGAGTGGGTCGCGTTCGGGGAGGTCCTCCGGATGATCGCCGACGGTCGGATCACCGACGGGGAGACGATCGCCGCGATCGCTCTCGCCGGGATCCGTCTCGGGCGATTCCGCTGACCGGAAGCGTCAGACCCGGCCGCGACGGGCTATAGCCGCAGTGAAGGATCGGGGCAGCACCTTCGTCACGGCGACGACGGCCTTGTAACGCAGCGAGGGGATGGACACGGACTTCCCGCCCGCGGCGTCGCGGAGCCCTTCGCGCACGACGTCGCGGGCATCGAGCCACAGGACCGGCGGCACGCCCTCCTCGCCGACTGCGAGACCCATCCGCTCGTGGAAGGAGGTGTGTGTGAAACCGGGGCAGAGCGCCGTGACGCTCACGCCGTCCGGACCGTAGGCCGTGTTCGCCCATCGACTGAAATCGATGAGCCAGGCCTTGCACGCCGAGTACGTCGACCGCGAGATGAACCCGGCCACCGACGCGACGTTGATGATCCTGCCTCCCCGCCCCCGCATGGTCTGCAGGGCTGCGTGCATCAGGCGCATGGAGGCCTCGACGTGCACGCGCAGGTGCCGCACCTCGTCTTCGATGTCGTTGTCGGCGAACTGCAACGGCAACCCGAACCCGGCGTTGTTCACGAGCAGGTCGATCGGGTCGTCCCGATCGCGGAGCCGAGCCGCGACGCGCTCGACGCCGGCCTCCTCGGACAGATCGGCCGGGAGAACCTCGACAGCCACTCCCCACTCGCCGCGCAGCTCCATCGCGAGAGCCGACAGCGATTCCTCCGAGCGGGCAACGAGAACGAGATCGGCGCGCCGACGAGCCAGCTGACGGGCGAACTCGGCGCCCAGCCCGGCGCTGGCTCCGGTGATCAGTGCGGTGGGCATCAGCGCTCGTACCTCAGGAAGCGATACCGGATACCGGTGCGGGAGGTCTGCCACTCCCCCTCATCCACCACGCGCCATCCGGTCTTCGGCGGAGCGAAGGTGTCGCCGTCGACCTCGAGGTCGAGCTCGGTGACCTCGAGGCGGTCGGCATCGGCGATCACCTGGCGGAAGATCTCCGCGCCGCCGATGATCCACACCTTCTCACGACCGCGGACGGCCTCGGACACCGTGGCCGCACGGCGGGCGCCCTCCGCCGTCCAGTCCTGCTGGCGGGTCACGACGATGTTGTCGCGACCGGGCAGGGGGCGGAACCGCTCCGGCAGCGAGTCCCAGGTCTTGCGCCCCATGACGACCGGAGCACCCTGCGTGGTCTCCTTGAAGTGCGCCAGATCCTCCGGCACGTACCAGGGCATGCCGCCCTCGGCGCCGATCACGCCGCCAGCGGCCTCGGCCCAGATGAGCCCGACCCAGGTCATACCGCCACCGCCGCCCTGATCGGTGCGTGGTGCTGGTAGTCCTCGACGACGAAGTCCTCGAACCGGTAGTCGAAGATCGATTCCGGCTTCCGTGCGAACCGCAGCGTCGGGTACGGATAAGCATCTCGCGTCAGCTGCTCACGCACCTGCTCGACGTGGTTGTCGTAGACGTGGCAGTCCCCGCCGGTCCAGACGAAGTCGCCGGGCTCCAGCCCCACCTGCTGCGCGATCATCATCGTCAGCAGCGCGTAGGAGGCGATATTGAAGGGGACGCCGAGGAACATGTCCGCGCTGCGCTGGTAGAGCTGGCAGGAGAGCTTTCCGTCAGCGACATAGAACTGGAAGAGCGCGTGACACGGCGCGAGGGCCATATCGGGGATGTCTGCGGGGTTCCAGGCGGAGACGAGCAGGCGCCGCGAGTCGGGTGAGCGCCGGATCTGCTCGATGACCTCGGTCAGCTGATCGATGCTGCCGCCGTCGGGTGTCGGCCAGGAGCGCCACTGGACGCCGTACACCGGGCCGAGGTCGCCGTCCTCGTCCGCCCACTCGTCCCAGATCGAGACGCCGTTCTCCTGCAGCCAGCGGACATTGGAGTCGCCCCGCAGGAACCACAGCAGCTCGTACGCGATGGACTTGAAATGGACGCGCTTCGTGGTGATGAGGGGGAACCCCTGCGCGAGGTCGAAGCGGATCTGGCGCCCGAACACGCTGGTGGTCCCCGTCCCGGTGCGATCGCTCTTGTGCGTGCCCGTCTCGAGCACATCGCGGAGCAGGTCTTCGTACGGAGTCGGGACAGCGGCGCTCATGGTTGTCAGGATACCCGCCCCGCTCCCGTCGGAGGCGGTGACCGTGACGCGATCCGCGCGTCACGTACTGAAACATCGCGACGCTTCCACAGCCGCGGCTCTAGCCTCGAGGGATGTCCCCCGCGCTCGCTTTCGCCGCCCTGGCAGCGCTTCTGGTGCTCGCCACCGTGGTCGGTCTCGTGCTCCGCGGGAGAGAGGGCCGCCGCCGCGACGGCGGCGACCTGCGGTTCGATCCGGCCGACGCGGAGGGCGCGGCACTGGGTGCCACCGCGACGCTCGTGCAGTTCAGCACGGAGACCTGCGCCCGCTGCCCCCAGGTGCGTCGTCTTCTGGGCTCCTATGCGTCCGGGGACGGCGGCCTCGCCCACATCGAGATCGATCTCACCCATCGCCCGGATCTGTCGGCGCGCTACCGTGTGCTGCAGACGCCCACCACCTTCGTGCTCGATGCCACCGGGCGCGTCAAGGTCCGCTTCGCGGGCATACCCGCTCGCGAGAGCCTGACCCTCGCCCTCGCCGCCGTCTGAGACCCCGTCTGGAGCAGATGATGACCCCTCCCCCCGGAATCGATCCACGCGGGCCCCGCTTCGCCGCCGGGATCACCGCACTCCTGCTCGCCGTCGCGACGTTCCTGGCCCTCATCGGGATCTCCACCGCGCGGACCACCGATCGCTGGTTCGCGCTCACGGCGTCGTCGGAGTTCGCGTTCGTCGGAGGAGGCGGCTGGGCGGTCTCCTCCGCAGGGCCCGTCGCGCGCGTGCTCGACCCGGGCTTCCTCCTCGCCACGCTGATCGCGCTCCTGTTCCTCTGGGGTGTGGTCTCCCCGGCCACCGCGCCGTGGGGCGTCCTCTACCGCCGCCTCGTCCGTCCGCGCCTCGCGCCGCCCGCCGAGCTGGAGGATTCGCGCCCCCCGCGGTTCGCCCAGGGCGTGGGTCTCGTCGTCGTGGAATTCGGCCTCCTGCTCCACCTCGCCGGGGTGCCGTGGGCCCTTCCGATCGCCACCGCCGCCGCGTTCCTCGCCGCCTTCCTCAACGCCGTGTTCGGACTGTGCCTCGGGTGCCAGCTCTACCTCCTGCTGCAGCGCGTCGGGCTCACCGGCCGACCGCGCCGCGCCGCCTGACGCCGGTTCCCGAAGACCCGCTCGCTCGGTAGGCTGACGAGCAAGCGACGCCGCTCCCCCGGCGGCGTCAGAACCGGAGGAACCATGCCCGTCACCAGTGAAGCCGCCGCCACCTGGACCGGATCGCTCACGGAGGGTTCCGGCACGGTCGCCTTCTCCTCCTCGCATCTGGGGACGTTCCCGATCGACTGGAAGTCCCGCAGCGAGGGCAGCGAGACGACCACGACGCCGGAGGAGCTCATCGCCGCGGCCCATGCCTCCTGCTTCAGCATGGCGCTCTCGCACGCACTCGCAGAGAACGGCACGCCCCCGGAGCGCGTCGACACCAGCGCCTCGGTCACCTTCAAGCCGGGGGTCGGCATCACCGGCAGCCACCTCAACGTCAACGCCTCGGTGCCGGGTCTGACCGCCGAGAAGTTCCAGGAGATCGCCGAGGGGGCGAAGACCGGATGCCCGGTGTCCCAGGCGCTCGCGGGCATCGAGATCACGCTCGAGGCGACGCTCGCTTGAGCCGCGTGGACGTCAGGCGCGGGAGAGGCTGATCGCCTGTCTGATGCTCGCCCTGGCGTCCTTGCGGCGTCCGGCCGCGTCCTGCACGACGCCGAGGCGATAGCGCGCCCTCCAGTCGGTGGGTGCCGCCTCCGCCTCCGCCGTGTACCGCGCGACGAGCGCGTCCGCATCCTTGCGGGCGAGGCGCCCGCTGGGCGTCAGCTCGGTCTCGACCGGCGGCATGCCACCCTCGGCGTCGAGCAGCCGGCCCAGGCGGTCGGCGCCGAACCCGAAGAGCATCTCGCGAACCAGCGCCCACCCGCCCACGGGTGCGAGCACGAGGAGCGTGATGCCCATCCCGATGGAGACGGGCGTCCCCACGGCCAGGAACATGACGGCCAGCCAGCCCGCCACGACGAGGTAGAGGAGGAGGGCCGCGGCCATCAGCCCGACCCCGATCCGCGACATCACGAGCGGATGCCGATGTCGAGCATGTTCTCCAGGCCGACCACGACGCCGGTGGCGGTGGCCGCATAGGGCACGGCAAGACGGATCCCCGGCGCGTACGCCAGGGCCGGGTCGGTGGTGTCATGCGTGAAGGTCAGCGACTCCCCCGGACCGGACAGGATGACCTCCTGCTTGGCGATCACCCCGGGGCGGCGGAGCGAGTGGATGGGCACGCTGCCGACCTGCTGCCCTCGGGCGCGCTGATCCGCATGCGGCGCACTCACCGGGCCCTGGGTCGCACGCGCGGCGGCGATGAGCTCCGCCGTGCGGACGGCTGTCCCGCTGGGCGAGTCGACCTTCGTCTCCCGGTGTGCCTCGACGATCTCCGCCGAACCGAAGTAGGGCGCGGCGGCCGCCGCGAGTGCCGAGCCGAGAACGGAGCCGAGGGAGAAGTTCGGGATGAACACCGCACCGGTGTCGGCAGATTCGACGAGCGGCCGGACGAGAGCGATCCGCTCCGCCGACCAGCCGGAGGTGGCGACGAGGATGTTGAGCCCGTGTTCCACGGCCGTGCGTACCACGTCGATGCTGACCTGCGGCGTGGAGGCGTCGATCACGAGGTCGGCCCCCGCGAGCTCCGACAGGTCGCTCGCCGACGTCAGCACCCGGCTCACCTCGTAACCCTCGAGCTCCTCGATCACCGCAGCGATGATCGTCCCGAGCTTTCCGGTCCCTCCGACGAGGGCTACCTTCGTGGTCATGCGTCCAGTCTATTTCCGGGCGTCGGCCGGCGGTCGCGGCGCGCGGAGGCGTCGATCAGACCAGCAGCGCGTCCGGGATGCCCGTCCGCAGCTCCATCGGAAGATGGCCGGTGTCGTTGTGGGTGAGCAGGGTCCAGGGCCGTCCCTGCTTCTGCGCGATCACCGTCAACCCGCAGTGCGACTGGTTCAGGGTCATCCAGCGCCAGTCCGGTGCGGCGAGGACCTCGCGCACGAACCACGAGATCACGAAGTTGTGGGTGATGAGCACCTCGTGCACGTCGCCGGTCTTCCGCACGAGGAACTCGTTGACGGCATCCGACATCTGCGCGCGGCCCGCCTCGATCTCCGCCTCGGTCACGGAGCCGAAGAAGGGCTCGAACACCGCGGGCGTCTCCTCCGTCATCCCCGTCGGCACGCAGTCGAACAGCAGGGCGGACGGCTCCGGATCCACGGACGGGAGTCGGCCGGCGATGGCCCGCGCCGTCTCCGCCGCGCGAAGAAGCGGCGAATGCCACACGGCGTCGAGCGGGAGGCCGGACAGGCGGTCCGCGATGAGCTCCGCCTGCCGCTGGCCGCGCGGCGACAGGGGTCCGTCGGCGAGGCCGTGCTCGGCATCCTGATGTTCACCGTGTCTGACCAGATAAATGTAGTGCGTCACAACTCGCTCGCTCGCCTCGTCGCCAGCATCCGCCGGTCTTCCTCTTCCACCCTATGTCACGGGTGATGCGAGCTCAGGCGCCCGCGCGGGTGAGGTCGGCGACCTGCACCCGGGACAGCGTGACACCGGCGCCCTGCATGAGCTCGTCGACGTGGTCGGTCGCGAACGTGTTCACGATCGGCGCGGCGACCGTGCGCTGCGCGAGCAACCAGGCGATGGACACGGCCGCCACGGGGACGGCCAGTTCGGCAGCCACCTGATCCAGCGCACGCAGCACCTTGGTCCCGCGGCGGTTGAGGTGACCCCGCAGCTGCTCGCCGCGGACGCCGCGCGACGCGACCGCCTTCGTCCGGTGACGGCCGGACAGGAACCCGTGCTCCAGAGCGTGGGACGGCGTCACGGCGAGGTTCTGCGCGCCCGCGACGAGCCGCAGGTCGCCCTCGAACGGCTGCCGACGGACGAGGTTATACGGCGTGTCGATCACCGTGATGCGCGGATATCCCGCCGACGCGAGGATGCGCGCCTCGACGAGCCTCTCCGGAGTGAAGCCGTACGCGCCGAGCGCGCCGATCTTGCCCGCCTCGACGAGCCACTCGACCGTGGCCAGCGTGTCCTCCAGGTTGGTGGTCGCATCGAGCGTGGCGTCCAGATAGAGCACGTCGATGCGATCGACGCCGAGCCTCGTGAGCGACCCCTCGACGGCGCGGACGAGGTTGACCGATCCCAGACCGGGGTTGTCGGCGTGCGCTCCGATACGCACGCTCAGAACGACGCGCTCGCGCTGGTCGCGAGACCGCAGCCACTGTCCGAGGATGTGCTCGCTGCGCCCGCCGGAGAATCCGTCGGCGGTGTGGATGGCGTTGCCGCCGAACTCCACGTAGCGGTCCAGGATGCCGTGGCTGGTCTCGAGATCGACGTTCCACCCGAACTCCGCCGCACCGAGCATGAGCGGGAACGTCTCGTATCCGGTCTCGCCGAGGGCGGCGCGGATGGACTCCCCGACCCCGGGACCGACGATCGGGATGGGGGCGGAGGGATGGTCCTCATGCTCCTGCGGGGCGCGTTCAGCAGGTGTTCCTGCGCCTACGCTGAACAACCGCATACTCTCACCCCCGCCGCGATCGGCCGGAGCCGATCGACATCACTGCTTCGCTGGCACCCCCCGGTGCGTACTTCGAGGGTATGCGACGTGCGCGAACGTCCCGACCAATCCGGGGAACGGCGCGCAAACTTCCCATAACGTTTCGATCACGGCACAGACGACGGAACCCGGGCCCTCCTGACGGAGGAGCCCGGGTTCCGTGTCATCCGTGACTTACTCGGCGGCGTCCTCGGCCGGAGCCTCGTCCGCAGCGGGCGCGTCGTCGAGCACGGGCTCGAGCGACAGCTTGCCGCGGTCGTCGATCTTCGTGATCTTCACGAGGATCTTCTGGCCGACGGAGAGCACGTCCTCGACGTTCTCCACACGCTTGCCACCGGCGAGCTTGCGCACCTCGGTGACGTGCAGGAGCCCGTCCTTGCCCGGGAGCAGCGAGATGAAGGCGCCGAAGGTGGCGATCTTCACGACGGTGCCGAGGAACTGCTCGCCGACCTCCGGGTTGGTCGGGTTGGCGATCGCGTTGACCTGGGCACGGGCTGCCTCGGCCGAGGGGCCGTCGGTCGCGCCGATGTAGACGGTGCCGTCCTCCTCGATGGAGATCTGCGCACCGGTCTCGTCCTGGATCGCGTTGATCGTCTTGCCCTTCGGCCCGATCAGCTCACCGATCTTGTCGACCGGGATCTGGACGCTGATGACGCGCGGCGCGGTGGGTGCCATCTCGTCGGGGGCGTCGATCGCGGCGTTCAGGACGTTGAGGATCGTCAGACGAGCATCCTTGGCCTGGGTCAGCGCGCCCGCGAGCACCGACGACGGGATGCCGTCGAGCTTCGTGTCGAGCTGGATGGCGGTGACGAACTCGCTCGTACCGGCGACCTTGAAGTCCATGTCACCGAGCGCGTCCTCCGCACCCAGGATGTCGGTCAGCGCCGCGTAGCGGGTCTCCCCGTTGACCTCGTCGGAGACGAGACCCATCGCGATGCCGGCGACGGGAGCGCGCAGCGGCACACCCGCGTTCAGCAGCGACAGGGTCGACGCGCAGACGGAGCCCATCGAGGTGGAGCCGTTGGAGCTGAGCGCCTCGGACACCTGACGGATCGCGTAGGGGAATTCCTCGCGGCTCGGCAGCACCGGCACCAGAGCGCGCTCGGCGAGGAAGCCGTGCCCGATCTCGCGACGCTTCGGCGACCCCACACGGCCGGTCTCACCGGTCGAGTAGGGCGGGAAGTTGTAGTGGTGCATATAGCGCTTGCTGGTCGTGGGCGACAGCGAGTCGATCTGCTGCTCCATCTTGAGCATGTTCAGCGTGGTGACACCCATGATCTGGGTCTCACCGCGCTGGAAGATCGCGGAGCCGTGCACGCGCGGGATGACCTGCACCTCGGCGTCGAGCGGACGGATGTCCGCCAGCCCACGGCCGTCGATGCGGGTGCCCTCGGTGAGGATGCGACCGCGGACGATCTTCTTCGTGACGGACTTGTACGCCGCGGAGAACTCCAGCGGGGCCGCGGCCGGGAGCGAACCCGCCTCGGTGGCCTCGATGAGCTCGGCCTTGACGCGGTCCTTGATCGCGTCGTCGGCGTTCTGGCGCTCGGTCTTGTCGGCGATCTGGTAGACGTCGCTCAGCTCGGCGAACGCGCGCTCGGAGACGAAGTCGTAGACCTCGTCGCTGTACGCGGGGAAGACCGGGTAGACACCCGGCTCCTTCGACGCGGTGGCGGCGAGCTCGGCCTGCGCCTTGACGAGCTGGGCGATGAACGGCTTCGAGGCCTCGAGGCCCTGGGCCACGATGGTCTCGTCGGGCTTGGTGGCACCGGCCTTGATCAGGTTCCAACTGCCCTCGGTCGCTTCGGCCTCGACCATCATGATCGCGACGTCTTCGGAGCCGTCGGCCTTGGTGACCACGCGACCGGCGACGATCAGGTCGAACACGGCCTCGGAGACCTGCTCGGCGGTCGGGAACGCGACCCACTGGTCCTCGTGCTGACCGTGGCCGGGGATGAACGCGAGGCGCACACCGGCGACGGGGCCCGAGAACGGCAGGCCCGAGATCTGGGTCGACGCGGACGCGGCGTTGATCGCGAGGGCGTCGTAGAACTCGCCCGGGGCGATCGAGAGGACCGTGATGACGATCTGGACCTCGTTGCGCAGGCCGTCGACGAACGACGGACGCAGCGGACGGTCGATCAGACGGCAGACCAGGATCGCCTCGGTCGAGGGACGACCCTCACGACGGAAGAACGAGCCGGGGATCTTGCCGGCGGCGTAGGAGCGCTCCTCGACGTCGACCGTCAGCGGGAAGAAGTCGAAGCCCTCACGCGGGTGCTTGCCCGCGCTCGTGGCCGACAGGAGCATGGTCTCGCCGTCCAGGTAGGCGGCGACGGCGCCCTGAGCCTGCTGCGCGAGGCGGCCGGTCTCGAAGCGGATGGTGCGGGTGCCGAAGCGGCCGTTGTCGAGAACGGCCTCGGTGGCGGTGATTTCAGGACCTTCCAAGAGGTCTCTCCTTCTTTGTTTAGACTCGCGAATCCGTGTGACGCGCGAGCGTGTTCAAAGGAGCGGAACGGAAGGGTTCGGGCGCGCGGGCATTCCCGCGAATCTCGCCTGCGCTGGCCACCAGTAGAAAGCCACCCGACATGCGCCGAGGAACCCACCACAGGGGACCAGCTTCTCCGCCGATCGCTCCATGAGTCGATGTGAAATTGTCGGGTGACCGGAGTCACCCTCGACCACACTACCAGCGTGTCCGTCAAGACCCGAGGGTTATGCGCGCGGCGCAGTCCCGACACCCGACCGTCACCCGGCGTTCACCGTCCGTGCGCCGGAGCGAGAGACGGCCCGGCTGTGCTGAGCCCATGCGGATGTCGGTGATCGGATGCGGGTATCTGGGAGCGGTGCACGCCGCGGCGATGGCCTCGCTCGGGCACGATGTCGTGGGGATCGACGTGGACGAGGGCAAGGTGGTCGGCCTCTCCGCGGGTGCCGCGCCGTTCTTCGAGCCGGGGCTCGCCGAGCTGCTCGACGAGGGGCTGCAGTCAGGGCGGTTGCGCTTCGCCGCGGATCCGGCTGCCGCCTCCGGTGCGGATGTGCACTTCCTCGCGGTCGGCACCCCGCAGTCAGCCTCCGGCCCCGCGGCCGATCTCCGCTTCGTCGACGCGGCGATCGACGGGCTGCTCCCCCACCTGCGGCCGGACGCGGTGGTGGCCGGGAAGTCGACGGTCCCCGTGGGAACCGCCGCCCGTCTGGCCCGTCGGATCGCGCAGACCGGCGCGACCCTCGTCTGGAACCCCGAGTTCCTCCGGGAGGGCTGGGCCGTCCACGACACCCTCCGCCCCGACCGTCTGGTGGTGGGGGTCGAGGACTCCCCGCAGGGCGCCGCCGCCGTCGATCTGCTCCGCCGCGTGTACGCCGGGGCGATCGACGCGGGCTCGCCCTTCCTCGTGACCGACCTCGCCACCGCGGAGCTCGTGAAGGGTGCCGCCAACGCCTTCCTCGCGACGAAGATCTCGTTCATCAACGCCATGGCCGAGATCGCCGAGGCGGCAGGAGCGGACGTCACCCTGCTCGCCGAAGCACTCGGACACGACTCGCGCATCGGCCGCCGCTACCTCGGCTCGGGGATCGGGTTCGGGGGCGGCTGCCTGCCCAAGGACATCCGCGCGTTCGCGGCGCGCGCCGAAGAGCTCGGACGCGGGGAGGCCGTCGGCTTCCTGCACGAGGTGGACGCCATCAACCTCCGCAGACGGGATCGGGGGGTGCGGCTCGTGGTGGATGCCCTCGGCGGCCTCGTCTTCGGGCGGAGGATCGCCGTCCTCGGCGCTGCCTTCAAGCCCTTCAGCGACGACGTCCGCGATTCTCCCGCTCTGGAGGTGGCCGTGCGGCTGCGGGGACTGGGCGCCGACGTCGTGGTGACCGACCCCGCGGCGCTCGAGAACGCCCGCGCACGGCATCCGCAGCTCGGGTACGCCGCGTCCAGGGACGAGGCCCTGCGGGACGCGGATGCGGTCGTCGTCGTCACGGAGTGGGACGAGTACCGCCGCGAGCTCACTCCGCAGCACGCCGGCGGACTCGTGCGGGGCCGCATCGTGATCGACGGGCGGAACTGTCTGGACGCCGACGCCTGGCGGGCTGCCGGCTGGACGTACCGCGGGATGGGGCGACGCTGAGACCTCCCGTCGGTCAGACCACGCCGGCGTCCTGCGGCACCGTGGAGCGCCCGACGTAGACGTAGTCTTCGTGCTTCGCCCGACGCCCGTCCCCCGCGGCGCGGCCGTGCAGTCGTCGCCACACCCACGGGAGCGCGTACTGCCGCCACCAGGCGGCGCGTCCGATCGGCTCGTTCTCGTGCAACGCCGCATCCAGCACTCCCAGCGCGTCGGCGTGCGGTACCCCGAGCACCTCCGCGACGCGGTAGGCGAGGAAGCGGTGTCCTCGACTGCCGAGGTGCACGAGGTCCTCGCCCCAGTGCTGCCGCTCCCCCAGCTCCGGATGCAGATCCGTGTCGATGAGGATCGAACCGGTCCGCGCAGCGACCCCTGCGAGCGCCGTGGCGAAGGCGGAGAAGCGCCGCGCGTACAGCGCCGCCGCGCGGCGGGCGGGCAGGAACGGGGTGACCAGGATCACGTCGGCACCGGTCGCGCGCAGCCGCCGCACCGCGGCCTCCAGGCTCGCGGCGAGCGCGGCCACGTCGACGCGGTGCCTCACAAGATCGTTGGCACCCACCAGCACGGTGACCAGATCGGGGCGGAGGTCCAGCGCTCTCTCCGCCTGCCGGCCGCATACGTCGGCCACGCGCTTCGAGCGGATCGCGAGGTTCGCGTAGTGGAGGCCACCCCGCGCGGCGAGAAGCAGCGCGAGCCGGTCCGCCCACCCGCGGAGCGCCCCGTCGGGGCCGGGGTCGCAGAGCCCCTCGGTCACGGAGTCGCCGAGGGCGACGATCCTTCGCCACCGGCGCGCGGGCGCGGGCGGGGCCGGCTCCGGTCGGACGAGGCGCCGAGCGCCCAGCCGACGGTCCACGGCGTGCAGCCTCCGCGCCTCCTCGAAGTGATCCAGGAGCTGATCTCCGAGGTGCGCCCAGCTCCGGCCCTGCACCGCGCTCCAGCCCGCCTCCCCGAACTCCCGACGCCGACGCTCGTCTCCGGCGAGCGCGGTCACGCGATGGCGGAGGTCTGCGAGGTCTCCTGGTCGGTACAGCCATCCGTCGATGCCGTGTCGGACGAGATCGAGCGGGCCTCCTCTGCCTGTGGCGACCACGGGAACACCGCTTGCGTGCGCCTCCTGGAGCGTCTGCCCGAAGGTCTCGCTCTCCCCCGGATGCACGAAGACGTCGAAGGAGGCCAGCGCCGCGGCGAGCGCCTCCCCGTCGAGCCGCCCGAGGAACAGGGCGTCGGGAAGCTGCTCCTGCAGCCGCTCCCGCCGGGGGCCGTCTCCGACGATGACGAGACGCGTGCCGGGGATGCCGTGTAGCGCGGCGAGATCCTCCACCTGCTTCTCGGGGGCGAGGCGTCCGACGTAGCCGATGACGATCTCGGCTCCCCACTCGGCCCGGAGCGCGTCGCTGCGCCGCGAGGGGTGGAAGAGCTCGGCGTCCACACCCCGCCCCCAGGACCGGATGCGGTCGATGCCGAGCCGGCTCAGCTGCTGTGCCGACTCGGTGGACGGCGCGAGGGTGAGCGTCGCCCTCCGGTGCAGTCGAGCGATGTGGGCATGGGCGATCCCGGTCGTCGCCGCGACGCGATACCTCTCCGTGTACGCGGCCACGTCGGTCTGGTACGCCGCGACCGTTCCGACACCCCCTCGTTCTGCAGCGAGCAGGCCCCGCCACCCGAGCGCGAACGGCGACGCGAGGTGGACGACGTCGGGACGGAAGCGGTGGAGCTCCGCGCCGATCCTCCGAGTGGTCGCCGCGCCCACCCGGACGTCCCGGTACCCCGGGAGCGGGACGCTGGTAATCGCCGTGACGGGCGCGCCGTGCAGCTCCGCCGGGATTCCGATCGCGGCCGGAGCGAGCACACAGGAATCATGCCCTCGGCGCTCCAGGTGACGGAGGATCTGCATCACGGATCCGGTCACACCGTTCATGTGCGGAAGGAAGGACTCGGTGACGATCGCGACTCTCACACCCTCAGGATGGCGGCGCTCCCCGTCCCCGCCGAGGGGAATCGGCGTCGGGCACCGGATGTTCACCGGATGCTGGATCACGGGTCACCGGCTATCCGCGCGTTGGTTCCCGTTCACCACCTCGGGGCAGAGTGACGCCCGTGCCGACAGACCTGCTCGCTGACGTCCTCGCCGGCCCCTGGAGCCTGGCCGCGATGAGCCTGCTCGTGCTCGGTGACGCGTTCTTCGTCGTCATCCCTGGAGAGATTGCCGTGACCGCCCTCGGCGCCGTGGCGGTGACCACCGGAACGCCCGCGCTCTGGGCGGTGGTGCTCTGCGCTGCGGGGGCAGCGGTGCTCGGCGACGCCTGTTGCTATCTGATCGGCCGCGTCGTCGGCACCGAGCGCTGGGGCTGGATGCGAGGGCGCCGCGTCCGGCAGGCCCTCGCCTGGGCACGCGAGCGGCTGGACCACGGCACGGCCACGGTACTGTTCACCGCGCGCTTCGTGCCGTTCGCCCGGCTCGCCGTGAACCTCGTGGCGGGCGCCTCCCGCATCCATCCACCTCGCTACCTGGTACTCGTGACCCTGGCCGCGCTCGGGTGGGCGGGCTACCAGGCCGCCGTCGGAGCGATGGTCGCCGCAGTACTGCCCGGGGGCCCTCTCGTCGCCGTCCCGGTGTCGGTGGCACTCGCCGTCGCCCTGGGGCTCGGGCTCGACCGACTCACCCGGGGGCGGGAGCGGTGACCCTCGCCGCCCGTCCGGCCGTGCTCTAGGCTCGGGAGCATGAGCACCGAAGAAGGCGCCGGCTCCTCCTCCGAGGACATGAAGCGCAAGTTCAAGGAAGCGCTCGAGAAGAAGAACGCGCACCACCGGCAGGGCGAGGCACACCTCGACGGCGATTCCGCCGTGCATGCCGCCAACGCCCCGCAGACGCGGCGCGAGTTCCGACGCAAGAGCGGTTGACCGCGCGGATGCGGGAGCCGGTCTCCCTGCTCCCGCATCCCTCTCCGCAGACAGGGACGTGCCCCGCACCGGAAGGCGCGGGGCATGTCCATGTCAGGCAGCCGTTCGGGTCACTCTCCGGCGAGACCGCCGAGCATGTGACCGAAGGAGCGTCCCTCACCCAGGTAGGTGGCGGGGTCGTACGGGTCGACGACGGCAGCGGCATCCCTGCGCGCGACGGCCTCGGCGAGTTCCCTCGCACCCTTCTCGACCCGCTTGGCCAGCGGCGCGACGTCGTCTCCCGCGCCGCCCCAGTCGCTCGACGCCGCGAAGACGCCCGTCGAGACGGCCTCGGCATGCAGGTAGGCGAACAACGGTCGGATCGCGTAGTCGATCGCGAGGGAGTGCCGCGGCGTTCCCGCGTTGGCTCCGATCAGCACCGGCTTCCCGGTGAGCGCGTCCGGGTCGAGCACGTCGATGAACGACTTGAACAACCCGGAGTAGCTCGTCGAGAAGATCGGGGTGACCGCGATGAGGGCGTCGGCCGAGACGACGGTGTTGATCGCCGTCTCGAGTGCGGGAGGCGCGAAGCCGGTCAGCATGTTGTTCGTGATGTCGTGCGCATGGTCGCGCAGCTCGATCACGTCGACGGTGGCCTCGATGTCGCGCTCCGCGAGCGCCTTCACGGTCTCCGCGGCCAGCCGGTCGGCGAGCATCCGGGTGGACGACGGGTTGGACAGCCCCGCCGAGACGACGGCGATGCGACGCGTGGTCATGTCAGGCCTCCTTCCGGCCGAGTCCGAATGCGGCACCAGCGGGCGCCGGCGTGTCCTGGTAGGGCGAGTCCCCGGTGAGGTTGTCTCCGCGGTTCGCACCGGGGCGCGCCTGCCGGGTGGGCCCGTCACCGTACGTCGCCTGCACGCGCGCGGCGTGGGTCGGCGCGTCGGGCACCGTGGACGGGCGGTCCTTCGCGAGCTCCTTGCGGAGCACCGGCACGACCTCGGAGCCGAGGATGTCGAGCTGCTCCAGGACCGTCTTCAGCGGCAGACCCGCGTGGTCGATGAGGAACAGCTGGCGCTGGTAGTCGCCATAGTGCTCGCGCATCGCCGCGTACCGGTCGATCACCTGCTGCGGCGATCCCACGGTCAGCGGGGTCATCTCGGTGAAGTCCTCCATGCTGGGGCCGTGACCGTAGACGGGCGCGTTGTCGAAGTACGGGCGGAACTGGTTCACCGCGTCCTGCGACTTCGCGGCCATGAACACCTGGCCGCCCAGACCGACGATCGCCTGCTCGCGCGTGCCGTGGCCGTAGTGTTCGAAGCGCTGACGGTACAGCTCGATGAGGCGCTGGTAGTGCTCCTTCGGCCAGAAGATGTTGTTCGCGAAGAAACCGTCGCCGTAGTACGCGGCCTGCTCCGCGATCTCCGGAGTGCGGATCGAACCGTGCCACACGAATGGGGCGATGCCGTCGAGGGGACGGGGCGTGGACGTGAAGCCCTGCAGCGGGGTGCGGAACTTGCCCTCCCAGTCGACGACGTCCTCACGCCACAGCTTGTGCAGCAGCGCGTAGTTCTCGATCGCGAGCGGAAGGCCCTGACGGATGTCCTGCCCGAACCACGGGTACACCGGGCCGGTGTTGCCGCGGCCCAGCATGAGGTCCATGCGGCCGTCCGAGACGTGCTGCAGCATGGCGTACTCCTCGGCGATGCGCACAGGGTCGTTCGTCGTGATCAGCGTCGTCGAGGTCGAGACGATGAGGCGTTCCGTCTGGGCGGCGAGCGCGGCGAGGAACGTCGTGGGACTGGACGACCAGAAGGGCGGGTTGTGGTGCTCGCCGATGGCGAAGACGTCGAGGCCCACCTCCTCGGCATGCGTGGCGATGGCCAGCGTCGCCTTGATCCGCTCCTGCTCGCTGGGGGTGACTCCCGTGGTGGGGTCGCGGGTGATGTCGCTGACCGACATGATGCCGAACTGCATCGCCTGCGCGCCTGACTGCTCGCTCATGATTGCTCCGTGTTCTCCGAATCGGATGTCGGACATCCGGTTCTATTCATTTGAATGTAATTGGGTCAACGCGTGCAGGGCAACTTTATTCCCGGCCGGTAGCCTCGGAGAATGAGCACCACCGGAGTCGGGACGACGGGGCCCCACACAGGGCCGGTCGCCCGCAAACGCCGACGCGTGCCCTTCTGGGACAACGCGCGATACGCCTGCATCGTCCTGGTGGTGTTGGGTCACGCCATCCAGCGCCTCAGCTACGACTCGGACATCGCCTTCGCCCTCTACCTGGCGCTGTACGCGTTCCACATGCCGGCGTTCGCCATCATCTCGGGCTACTTCTCCAAGTCGGGCTCCCCCACCCGGACGCAGATGGCCCGCGTCATCACCGACATCATCCTCCCCTACGTCATCTTCGAGGCGCTCTGGACGCTCACGAAGTGGCTGGTGGAGGGAGAGACCACCCCGAATCCGACCCAGCCCAGCTGGACGCTCTGGTTCCTGCTCGCGCTCGGGATCTTCCGTCTCGTCCTCCCCTACCTCGCGCTGCTGCGCTGGCCGCTGCTGTGGACGGTCGTGATCTCCGTCGGCGCCGGCTACCTCCCGAACGTCGACAGCACGTTCTCGCTCTCCCGGACCCTGGGCCTGCTGCCGTTCTTCACCCTGGGCTGGTGGCTCCGGGAGCGGAACGTCGTCGACCGCCTCCGCCTCCTCGACGTCCGCCCGTGGTGGAGCCGCGTCCTCGCGCTCGTCGTCCTCGGCACGGCCGGATGGGCGGCGTGGAACTGGCTGCCGCTGTGGCAGGCGGTCGACCTGCGGCACTGGCTGTTCTACGAAGACTCCTACGTCGACCTCGTCGGCGACCAGTGGTGGGCTGGCGGCATCCGCATCCTGCTCATGCTGCTGGCGGTCGTGCTGTGCACCGCCTTCTTCGCCCTCATCCCGCGCGGAGCGTACTGGTGGACCACGTTCGGCCAGTACACGATGTACGTCTACCTCCTGCACTCCTTCGTGCTCTACCCGTTCCGCGAGAGCGGCGTGCTGCGCGACCTCGAGCCGACCTGGTTCTGGCTCCCTGCGGTCACGGCGCTGTCGGTGGTCCTCGCGCTGCTGCTCGCGACCAAGCCCGTGCGGCGGGTGTTCCGTCCGCTCGTGGAGCCGCGGCCGCGGTGGCTGTTCGCCGACCCCGAGCTCGCCTCGCGGGAAGGCCGCCGGAACGATCCGACCGGCTCCCGGCGTCCGCGATGACAGCCGCCCACCCCGCGTCCGAGGTCCGGGACCGGCTCGTGGCGATCGCCGACTCCCAAGGGTTCGCCGCGCACGGGCTCCACGTGCGCATCGGCGACGACATCGCGGATCACCGCTGGACGCCCGACGTGCGTGAGGACGTGCACTCGATCGCGAAGGGCGTCTGCGTGCTGGCCGCCGCGCTCGCCGCCGACGACGGGCTGATCCGCCTGGACGATACCGTCGCCACCCTCCTGCCGGACCACGAACTCGGAGAGGGCGTCGCTCACATCACCCTGCGTCACCTGCTGTCGATGTCGAGCGGCATCGACCTGCCGTGGTCCGAGACGCTGATGACGGACTGGCCGGATCTGGCCCGCGAGTTCCTGCGACGACCCTCGCGCGGGCGTGTGTTCCAGTACTCCAACGCGAGCACCTACACCGCGATGACCGCCCTCTCGACCCGGGTGGGCGACGTCGGCGACTACCTCTCGACGCGCCTCTTCGCCCCGCTCGGCATCGAGGACGTGGCGTGGTCCCGCTGCCCGAACGGACGCATCGAGGCGGGTGGCGGCCTGCCGCTCCGCACCGAGGAGGTCGCGCGCCTGGGGCTGCTCATCCGCGATCGCGGCTCCTGGCGGGGTGGACAGCTGGTCTCGCCCGAGTGGATCGACGCCATGCATCAGGACGGCGTCGTCGCGGGCGTCAACCCGGGTTACGACCGCTATGCGCTCGCGGGCTGGCAGGGTCCGGGGCGGGCGTGGCGGCTGCACGGGGCCCACGGCCAGCTCCTCCTGTTCCTCCACGACGCGGTCGTGACCGTCACCGCTCACGATCACGCCGGGGCGGATGCCTTCGCGGCCGCGACCGTCGGTGTCCTCGAAGAGGTCGCGGTCTCCCCCTGAGTCCTGCTCAGGCGAACAGCTCCGCCCCCACGTACGAACCCGGTCGCGCTCCCGGCGGGATGGCCCAGATGCCCGAGCCCACGTGACGGATGTACTCGTTGAGACGATCGGTCGACAGTCGGCGCTGCAGGCCGATGAACTGCGCGGGATCGCGCTGGTAGGACAGGAAGAACAGCCCGGCATCCAGGCGCCCCAGAGTGTTGTTGCCGTCGACGTAGTTGTACCCGCGGCGCAGGATGCGGATGCCGTCGTTCTGCTCGGGATGCGCGACCCGGACGTGGCTGTTCGCATCGATCGTCGTGCCGTGGAAGTCCGGAGCCGTGAACTCGTCGCCTCCGGAGAGCGGCGCCCCGACCCCCTTGTCCCGTCCGATGATCGTGTCCTGCTCGGCCAGGCGCACCCGGTCCCAGGTCTCGATGAGCATGGCGATCTTCCTGGCGACCAGATACGAACCGCCCGCCATCCAGGACGGCTCGTCGCCCTCGGCGACCCAGACGTGGTCGGCCAGCGCCGCGATGTCGTCGGCGAGGATGTTGGCCGTGCCGTCCTTGAAGCCGAAGAGATTCCGCGGCGTGGCCTGGCTTGCCGTCGTGCGCGAGGTCTTGCCGAATCCGAGCTGCGACCAGCGCAGGCGCGCCCGTCCGAACGCGATGCGGCTGAGGTTGCGGATCGCGTGCACGGCGACCTGGGGGTCGTCGGCGCAGGCCTGGATGCACAGGTCGCCGTGCGACGCCGTGGGGTCGAGGTCGTCCCCGAGGAACGCGGGGAGCCGTTCGAGACCGGGCGGCCGCCGGGCGGCCAGACCGTAGCGATCGCCGTCCTCGTTCTCGAACAGCCCCGGACCGAACCCGAACGTGAGGGTCAGGCCCGCGGCGGGGAGCCCCAGCGCCTCCCCCGTGTCATCCGGGGGCGCTTCGGCGGGACCGTTCACCGCGCCGCTCGCACTCACCTCCAGCCCCTGCGTCATCCGTGCCGCGGCGTACGACCAGTCCTGAAGCAGGGAGAGGAGGTCGTCCCGGTCGGTGCGAGGCATCATGTCGAAACTCGCGAAGTGCAGGTGGTCCTGCACCGGCGTCGTGATGCCCGCCTGGTGCGCGCCGAAGAACTCGTACCGCGACTCGGCCTCCTCCGCGGCGCGTGCGCGTCCGAGCGCCACGCCGCCGGCCGTCCCGGCTCCCAGGCCGACGGCCAGGCCCGCGACCCCACCGCCCACGGCCAGCCCGAGCAGCCCGCGGCGGCTGAGGCCGCCGCGGGAGGGCGCGGGAGGCGACCCCGCTGCCGTCTCCCGGGCCTCCGGTTCCGACTCGTTCACGTCCGTGCTTCTCCGTGTGCCGTCGTCAGTCGAGCACCGTGCCGGTGAGCTGCGAGAGCGGCTCAGCCAGGGCGTTGATGAGATCGGTGAACTCCCGCTTGTCCGCTTCGGTCAGCTCGCCGTAGCTGACGAACCCGTCAGCGAGCGAGCCGTGCGCGGCGAGGGACTCCTCGAGGGCGGCGTAGCCGTTCTCGATCTCGGAGACAAGGGCTTCACCGTGATCGCCCTGTGCTGCGGCGAAGTCCTGCACGAGCGAGAAGGCCATCTTGGAGCCCTCGACGTTCGCGGCGAAGTCGAAGAGATCCGTGCCGGACCACCAGTCCTCCTCGCCGGAGATCTTGCCCGTGGCCACCTCGTCGAGCAGCGCGATCGCGCCGTTGGAGATGCCGGCGATCCCCTGGTCGTCCAGCGCGGTCGTGAAGTCGTCCGAGTGCACGTAGTCGTACAGCTCCTGCACGTCGGCCAGCAGCAGATCGCCGTAGTCGGCGCGCTCCGCAGGCGTGGACGGCGCCCAGTCCTGCCACGCCGGCGTCTCGCCGTCGGCGTTCAGCGCGTCCTTCGCCGGCACCCAGAGGTCCTTCTCGATGCGGTGGAAGCCGGTCCAGTCCAGCCCTTCCGCGACCGCATCGACCTCTCGGTAGTCGATCCGCGGGTCGAGGTCCCCGAGCGCCTCGGCGACGGGCTCGATGCGCTCGTAGAACGCCCTCGTCTGCGGGAAGAGCGTGCGGGCGGTCTCGTCGTCACCGGACTCGTACGCAGCCACGAGGTCTTCCACGGCCGGTACGAGCTGCCCGACCTGATCCTTCACGAAAGCCCCGTAGAGATCGACGGCCTTCTGCTTCTGCTCGGCGTCGGGGCCGTCCACCGCCACCCGGTCTCCGGTCACCGTGAACGAGGCCCGGCCGACACCGTCGCCGACCATGCCCGGCTTGCAGAGCGTGAAATACTCGCCCGGCTGGGCGACCACCGTCAGCGTGCGGGACGCGGCCGGGGCGATGTTCTCCACCTCTCCCACGATGCGCAGACCGTCCTCGGCCAGTAAGTAGAACTCGGAGACCTGATCGGTGTCGTTCGTCACGTCGAACGTCAGCGTCCCGCTCTTCGCGGTGGAGCCCGAGACGGCGCAATCGGTGTCGGTGGACGACACGTCGAATGCCCCGGTCGCCGCGGCGTCGCTCTTCGCGACGCAGCCGCTGAGGAGGAGGACGGCGGTGCCCGCGGCGGCGGCCGCGGCGAGGACCCGGTGCGAGGTGATCATGCTGCTCCTTGCTGTGTGAGGGAGGACGTCGGGGCGGCGGCGGAGGCGCCGCGCGTCGAAGGGCGTGCCGAGCGCAGGCCGCGGAGGTAGAGCCCGCCCACGACGAGGAGGTAGAGGCCCCAGGCGAGCACCTGCAGCCATGTCATGGCGGGCATGAAGCCGACCGTGGCCTGCAGGACGGAGGCCAGCGCGCCGCCGGGAGCGATCGCCGCCGACACGTCGAACGCCCAGCCGAACGGGAAGCCGGCCGCGCCCACGGCGACGGCGCCGGTGACCGGGTCGAGCGGAGCGGCGGCGGTGAACGGGCCGGGAAGCGCGCCCGCCTCCTGCAGATCCATCAGCGCGTAGGCGAGGACGCCGGCCGCGACGATCACGAGGAAGCCGCCCGTCCAGGCGAAGAAGCGCCGCAGGTCCAGGCGCAGCGCCCCGCGGGAGATGAGCCAGCCAAGCACGACGGCCACGGAGAGTCCCAGGAGCGCGCCGACGAGCGCCGAGGGGGCGTCGCCGAAGGACTGTACCATCGACCACAGCAGCAGCGTGGTCTCGATGCCCTCGCGCGCGACGGACACGAAGCCGATCGCGACGAGCGCCCAGAGGCCCCCGGCCGTCAACGCCCGGTCGATGCCGCCCTCGAGCGTCGCCTTCATGGTGCGGCCGGCGCGCTGCATCCAGAAGATCATCCACGTCACCATCGCCACCGCGACGAGCGAGAGACCGCCGCCGATCAGCTCCTGGGCCTGGAAGGTCAGCTCGTAGGCCCCGAAGGTCAGGACCGCGCCGATGCCCAGAGCGAGAGCGATCGCGAGACCGACGCCCGCCCACATCCGCGGCAGCGCGTCACGACGCCCGAGCCGGCGGAGGTAGGCGACGAGGATGCCGACGACGAGCGCGGCTTCGAGACCCTCGCGGAGTCCGATGAGGAAAGTGGCGAGCACGGGAGACACACTCTCTGACGGGCGACTGAGGTAAGGCATCCCTTACCACCGAGACTCTAGCACCGCGACCGGACCTCACCCGACACCGCCCACCGAAGTAATGGAGTGCAACAGAGCATCCTCGGGCCTCATCTGCGACATAGCCTCGGTCCATGGCTGAACTCTCGCTCCCCATCCTCGACCTGTCCCAGCTCGACGACGGCCCCGAGGCCGCGGCGCGCTTCCGCGACGACCTCCGCGCGGCCACCCACGACGTCGGCTTCTTCTACCTGACCGGCACCGGGATCTCGCCGGAGCTCGAAGCGCGGCTGCACCAGGCCGCCCTCGACTTCTTCGCGCTGCCGGAGGAGGACAAGCTCGCGATCGAGAACGTCAACAGCCCGCACTTCCGCGGCTATACCCGGATCGGCGGCGAGCGGACCCAGGGCAAGGTCGACTGGCGCGAACAGATCGACATCGGCCCCGAGCGCGAGCCGGTCGAGGGCGGGCCCGTCTTCAACCGCCTCACCGGCCCGAACCTCTGGCCCGCCGCGCAGCCGGAGCTGAAGGAGATCGTCACGGAGTGGCACGACACCCTGACGGAGATCGCCCGCAAGCTCCTGCGCGCCTGGGCTCTCACCCTCGGGGCGGAGGAGACCTACTTCGACGAGCCGTTCCGCGAGCCGTCGACCCTGATCAAGATCGTGCGGTATCCGGGCACGAACGAGCCGGAACCGCAGCAGGGCGTCGGCGCGCACAAGGACTCCGGTGTGCTGACACTGCTCTGGGTCGAGCCCGGCAAGGGCGGTCTCCAGGTCGAGCGTGACGGCGAGTGGGTGTCGGCTCCCCCGGTGCCCGGCGCGTTCGTCGTCAACATCGGCGAGCTGCTGGAGTACGCCACCGGCGGATACCTCAAGGCCACGAACCACCGCGTGATCTCGCCGCGGGCGCCGGAGGAGCGGATCTCGATCCCGTTCTTCTTCAACCCCGCGCTCGACCAGCAGCTGCCGCTCCTCGAGCTCCCCGCGGAGCTCGCCGCCGAGGCGACCGGAGTCACCGAGGACCCGAGTAATCCGATCCACGCGACCTACGGCGAGAACGCCATGAAGTCCCGCCTGCGGGCGCACCCCGACGTGGCAGCCATCCACCACCCCGACCTGGTGCAGGCGACCGCCTGAGCGGATCCACACCGCCACGACATGACGAAGGCCGCCCCACACCGTGGGGCGGCCTTCTCAAGAATGTTCTGCGCGATTGAACGCTGGGTCCGTGGTGCCTTATCGGCGAAGACCAAGGCGTGCGATCAGCGAGCGGTAGCGCTCGATGTCGACGCTCTGGAGGTAGCCGAGCAGACGACGGCGCTGACCCACGAGCAGGAACAGACCACGACGCGAGTGGTGGTCGTGCTTGTGCTCCTTCAGGTGCTCGGTGAGGTCCTTGATGCGCTGCGTCAGCATCGCGGCCTGCACCTCGGGGGATCCGGTGTCACCGGGGTGCGTCGCGTACTCTTCGATGATCGCCTTCTTGACGTCTGCTTCCAGTGCCATAGATTCGATCCCCTCTCTGCTTGTTGCGCGGCGCCCGACGCCTGATGCGTGAGCTCTCTTTATCCGCGGCCGATCGAACGGCAACCTGACGAGTCTACCAGCCCGAACGACCACGGCGGGACACGGCGTCCGGAGCGAGGTGCACCGGTCAACTAGGCTCGGGATGTGCAGAAGAAGATCGCCCTGTGAGCTCCCGACGCGGCCATCTGATCGACCTCACCCCGCTGAAGGCGAGCCCGGCCTTCGCCCGGATGTGGATCGGCTCGACGCTCGCCGGGATCGGCGGTCAGCTCACCATCGTGACCGTGATGCTGCATGTGTTCGAACTGACCGCGAGCACGTTCGCCGTCTCGATGATCGCCGTCGCCGGCCTTCTCCCGATGGTTCTCGCAGGCCTCTACGGCGGCATGCTCGCCGACGCGTTCGACCGCCGGCGGGTCGCGCTGATCGCGGCCACCGTGACCTTCGCCTCCACCGCGCTCCTCGCCGCGCTCACCTGGACCGGCACGGAGACGATCTGGTGGCTGTACGCGCTGAGCATCGTGAACTCGGCGGCGAACTCCGTCGGGATGGCCACGCGGACGGCGATCGTCCCCCGACTCATCCCCCGCCGCATGCTCGCCGCCGCGTCCGCGCTCAACGGCGTCGCCTTCGGACTCACGGTCATGGCCGGCCCCGCCCTGGCCGGACTCCTCGTCGCGCTCACCGGATACGGCTGGACGTACACGATCGACGTCGTGCTCATGCTGTCGATGTTCCTCGGACTGTGGACCCTCCCCGCCCTGCGCCCCGAAGGCGACATCGTGCGCCCCGGCCTCGCCTCGCTCGTCGACGGCTGGCGCTTCCTCCGCCGGGCGGGCAACATCCGCATGCAGTACGTGATGGACATCATCGCGATGACGTTCGGGCAGCCGCTCGTCCTCTTCCCGGCACTGGGCACCGTGATCCTCGGAGGCGGGGCGTTCACGACCGGCATACTCACGGCGGCGGTCGCCGTCGGCACCTTCTCCTCGAGCCTGTTCTCCGGCCGCGTGGTGCAGTACCGGTGGCACGGCCGCGGCATCGCCCGCGCGATCGAGGCGTACGGCGCCGCCATCGCCCTGTTCGGCCTCGTCCTCCTGATCGGCGCCTTCTCCGGGACACCCGCCGGCGAGGACCGGCCGCACGTCCTGCTCATCGTTGCCGCCTGCGTGACGCTCGCGCTCTCCGGCGCCTCGGACAACGTGAGCTCGATCTACCGCAACACCATGATGCAGGCGGCAGTGCCAGACGCTATGCGTGGACGCCTGCAGGGCCTGTTCGTCGTGGTGGTGACCGGAGGTCCGCGCGTCGGTGCCCTCTACGCCGGGACGCTCGCGACGCTGACCTCGCTGTGGTTCCCCCCGCTGCTCGGCGGGATGCTGGTGATCGCCCTCGTCGCCCTCCTCGCCCGACGCCACCCCCGGTTCCGCGCCTACGACGCAGAGAACCCCGAGCCCTGACGGGCCCGGGGTTCGGAGAGGTCTGCGCGTCAGTCCTGCTGCAGCGCACCCTGGAGGTCGAGCGTGATCGTGACGTCCTTGCCGACGAGCACGCCGCCGGTCTCCAGCGCGGCGTTCCAGGTGAGGCCGAAGTCCTCACGGTTGATGACGGTCTTGGCGGAGGCACCGGCCTTGTAGTTGCCCCACGGGTCGCTGCCGAAGCCGCCGAAGTCGAGCTCGAAGGTGACGGGCTTGGTGATGCCGCGGATGGTGAGGTCGCCGTCCACGAGGAAGTCGCCGCCCTCGACGCGCGCGCCGGTCGAGACGAAGTCCATGGTCGGGAAGTTCTCGGTGTCGAAGAAGTCGGCGGAGCGGAGGTGCTGATCACGACCCTCGTCCTTGGTGTCGACCGAGGTCACGTCGACGGAGGCCTCGACCTTGGCGTCGAGGGGGTTCTCCGGGGCCACGAGCGTCGCGCTCTTCACGCCGAAGGTGCCGCGCACCTTGGAGATCATCATGTGACGGACGCTGAAGGTCACCTCGCTGTGGGACGGGTCGAGGACCCAGGTGCCGGGGCGGTAACCGGGGATGTCGATGCTGCTCATGAATGCTCCTCAGGAGTCGTCGGCCGCGGTGGCGGCGAAAGGGATGGCGCCGCGATCGTCCGCGGCACCCTTCCCACAACATACATTCACTCGCATGTATTCCCGTGTCGAGCAGAAAGTCCGGAGACATCGGAAGCGCCCCACACCACAGGGTGCGGGGCGCTTCCGAACGAGGGCGTCAGCCGACGGCGACGAGGTCGATGATGAAGATCAGCGTCTTGCCGGAGAGGAAGTGCCCTCCCCCGGCCGGGCCGTAGGCGAGGTGCGGCGGGATGATCAGCTCGCGACGACCGCCGACCTTCATGCCGGGGATGCCGTCCTGCCAGCCCTGGATCAGGCCGCGGAGCGGGAACTGGATGGTCTCGCCGCGACCCCACGACGAGTCGAACTCCTCGCCGGACTCGAACTCCACACCGGCGTAGTGGACGGTGACGGTGTCGCCGGGCTTGGCCTCGGCACCGTCACCCTCGATGATGTCGCGGATGACCAGTTCTGCGGGCGCAGGGCCGGTCGGGGCGTCGAACTCGGGCTTTGTGCGATCAGTCATGGCTCCATCCAACCCGACCGTCGCGCGCCCGGTCAACGCGACCGCACCTGCTCACAGCGAACACCTCGTCGAGCCGCCTCCACCGCCCCGGCGCGGAGGCTCTTGACACATCCCCGGGGCCGGGTGCACCCTGGTGGCAGATCAACTCAGCGCCCGGGAGACATGCAGGCATCGCCGCAGCACCGGGCGCTGAGTCTGTCTCCGGGCGCGCCGCTCAGTAGGCCAGCAGCGCGGCTCGTGCCGCCCTCGTCCGGATCAGCAAAGCACGCTCGTCTTCGACCGCGAGCGGGTCGCGACCGGTGATCGCCCGCTGGCGGACGGCGGCCAGAGCCGTCGCATCCTTGATGAACTCGCGCATCAGCGGCCGGCGATCACCACGCAGCTGCGCCGCCCAGGCGAGGCCCACCTTCCGGCCGGCCGGCGTCGCCAGCATCGTGACCTCCTCCGGCGTGAACCAGCCGGCGGCGGCATACTCGGCCAGGCGGGCGCGGGTGAGGCGGGCCTCCTCGCGCCGCAACGCGATGATCCCGAGGATGAAGCCGATGAACAGCGGCACCTGGAGGGTGAAGTAGAGCCCGAAGAAGTCGGCGAACGTGGCCGAGCCGTTCCACAGCCCGTGCAGGAGGATCGCTCCGACCATGCCCAGCAGGCCGGCTCCGGCCGCCGCACCCGCGGACGCATGACGGCGGGCCACGAGCCCGATCGCGAACCCGGTCAGCGAGGTGAACATCGCGTGGGCGAACGGCGACAGCACCGCGCGCACGATGAACGTGACGCCGAGCTGCTCGCCGCCGCCCTCGATCAGACTGATCGCGAAGTACTGGATGTTCTCGGTGAACGCGAAGCCCGCGCCGACGAGCGCCCCGTAGACGACGCCGTCCACCGGACCGTCGAAGGAGCGCCGCGCGAGCAGGAAGATGAGGAAGACTCCGAGGCCCTTCCAGAACTCCTCGACGATGGGCGCCTGGATCACCGCCGAGAACTCCTCGGAGCGGATGCCGAGCAGCATCGTGAGACCGATGTCGACCAGGAGCGTGAGGCCGACCGCGGCCACGGCACCCCAGGCGATCGCGAACGCCACGAGACGCTTGGGCTCCGGCTCCCAGCGGTCGATCATGCGCACCCCGAGGAAGACGATGGTGAGCGGGATGAGGGCCAGCACGAGCCCCACCACGGAGGCGGTCGGCCCGAGCGCCCAGCCGAAGTAGCCGATGAGCGCCAGCAGGAGGAAGCCGAGGAAGCCGAACAGCCACAACGAGATCGTGCGGCCCTTCCTGTTCGGCACCGGGAGAGCCGGCAGGGACTCCGCAGGCGACGGCGCGACCGGGGCCGGCGGCGTGTAGGGCGTCGGCTGCGCGAGCGCAGATGCGTAGCCCGGCTGCTGCCCGAACGACGGCGGCAGGTACGGGGACTGCGCGTACTGCGCAGCGGAGTACGCGCTCGGCTGCGCGGGCGGCGCGGACGGGGGCGTGTACCGCTCGGGCTGGTGGGGGTCGGACGGTCCTCCGAAGGTCATGGTCAAAGCTTATGGGGCACAAGCATCCGCGCCGGGCTCTGGGGGCTTCCTCCACCCGACGAGCCGCACGCACCCGGTAGCGTAGAAGCATGCGGTTCGCTCACCTGCGCCGTCCAGACTCCCCTCGTGCGGTTCTCGCCGTGGTGGAGGGCTCGGACGCCATCCTCGTCTCCGATCTCCTGTCCGACGCGCCTGCCACCCTGCAGCAGCTGATCGAGCGGGGAGACGCCGGACTCGACGAGCTCCGCACGGCCCTGCGCGACGGCGACGCTCCGCGTCACCCCCTGAACGGCTGGGGCTTCGCCTCCGCGGTGATCGGCCCGCCCGCCGTGCTGGCCGTCGGCCTCAACTACGCCGCGCACTCCAGCGAACTCGGCCTGAAGACCGACGCCGCGCCGACGGTCTTCACCCTGTGGCCCAACTCGCTCACCGGGCACGACCAGACGACCTCCTGGCCCAGGAGCCTCAGCGAGGCCGTCGACTACGAGGCCGAGCTGGGCGTGCTCATCGGCACCCCGGCGAAGGACGTCTCTGAAGCCGACGCCCTGGCGCATGTCTGGGGCTACACGGTGGTCAACGACATCACCGCGCGGAACATCCAGTTCTCCGAGGCGCAGTGGTCCCGCTGCAAGTCGTTCGACGGCTTCACCCCCACCGGCCCGTTCGCGGTGACCGCCGACGAGATCGCCGACCCGCAGGACCTCCACATCTGGACCGTCGTGGACGGGCACACCGTGCAGGACGCCAGCACGGACCAGATGGTGCGTTCGGTGGCGAAGCTCATCGCCCATCTCTCCCAGTCGCTCACGCTGCTGCCCGGCACCCTGATCTCGACAGGCAGCCCCGGCGGGGCCGGCTACTCCCGCGACCCGCAGATCTTCCTCCGCGACCGCTCGACCGTCACGGTCGGCATCGACGGGATCGGCGAGCTCACGACGCACTGCCGCATCCTCGACTGACCCGGACACGACGAAGGGGACGGGAGCCGCGAGCTCCCGTCCCCTTCGCGTCTCCGGTCGACGCTCAGATCTGGATGAGGTCGTCCGGGGTGACGATCGGGATGGCCGCGGTGACCGCCTCCAGACCCGAGAGGCGGGCAGGAGAGAGCTGCTTGGTGACCTCGTCGCGGGACATGAGCCCCGCCTCGACCACCAGGTCGGCGACGTTGCGGTTGGTCAGCAGGGCGGTCTTGGCCAGAGCCGCGGCCGCCGCGTAGCCGATGAACGGCGTGAGCGCCGTGATGACGCCGACCGACGCGCCGACCATCGCGCCCAGGCGGTCGCGGTTGGCGGTGATGCCCTCGACGCAGTTCACGCGCAGCGTCCACATGGCCTGACGCATCCAGGTGATCGACTGGAAGATCGAGTGCGCGATGACGGGCTCGAAGGCGTTGAGCTGGAGCTGACCGCCTTCGACGGCCATGGTCACGGTCATGTCGGCGCCGACGACCGCGAACGCCACCTGGTTCACGACCTCCGGGATCACCGGGTTGACCTTGCCCGGCATGATGCTGGAGCCGGCCTGACGCGCCGGCAGGTTAATCTCGCCCAGGCCCGCCTGCGGACCCGACGACAGCAGGCGCAGGTCGTTGCAGATCTTCGAGAGCTTGATCGCGTTCCGCTTGAGCGACGAGGAGAACGACATGAAGGCGCCCGTGTCGCTCGTGGATTCGACGAGGTCGGTCGCCGTCTCGAGGTCGAGTCCGGTGATCTCGCGCAGGTGCTTCAGCACCGCCGGCGCGTAGTCGGGGTGGGTCGTGATGCCGGTGCCGATCGCGGTCGCGCCCATGTTGATCTCGAACATGAGGGAGGCGTTCTCGGTGAGGCGGCTGTGGTCCTCACCCAGGGTCGTGGCGAAGCCGTGGAACTCCTGGCCGAGCGTCATGGGCACGGCGTCCTGGAGCTGCGTGCGGCCGACCTTGAGGATGTCGTGGAACTCCCCCGCCTTGCCGAGGAAAGCGACGCGCAGCGCGTCCAGTTCGTCGAGCAGCGAGCGCAGCGTCAGCGAGAGGCCGATCTTGACCGCGGTCGGGTAGACGTCGTTGGTCGACTGGCTGCGGTTCGTGTGATCGATCGGAGAGAGGAAGGCGTAGTCGCCCTTCTCGCGTCCGGCCATCTCGAGCGCGATGTTGGTGATGACCTCGTTCGCGTTCATGTTCGTCGAGGTGCCGGCGCCGCCCTGGATGACGCCGACCGTGAACTGGTCGTGGAACTCGCCGTCGATGACGCGCTGCGCCGCGCGGTCGATGAGGTCGGCCCGCTCGGCGTCGAGGACGCCGATCTCCTTGTTGGCCCTGGCGCTGGCCTGCTTCACCATCGCGAGCGCGATCACCAGTTCGGGGTACACCGAGATGGGGCGCTTCGTGATCGGGAAGTTCGCGTCGGCGCGGGCGGTGTGGATCCCCCAGTACGCGTCGGCGGGAATCTCCATGCTCCCCAGCGAATCGGTCTCGGTGCGGGTATTGGCGGGCGCGGCAGAAGCCATGTCACATCCTCGTGGGTCGTGGCGAACGGAAAGGTGGGGGATGCGACCAGTCTACGCCGGTCCCTGCGGGGATTTCCGGGAGAACGCCTCCAGGCGCTCTTCCGGGGTGAGCGCCGCCATCCGGGCGATCCACTCCTCCGAGAAGTAGTCGCCGGTCGGTGCGTCGACCACCGGGACGACGGTGTGCGTGAGGGTCTCCGGCCTCACGTGCACGAGCTGGAAGGCCTGGGCGGCGTCCATGCCGTTCACCTCCGCCGCCGGACGGGCGACGTTCATCGTGTAGCAGGTGGCGGATGCCACGCTCACGGGGACACCGGCGAACAGACCGTGTGCGGAGTAGTGCAGGTGGCCGGCGAGGATGCCGCGGACGTCGGTGCCGCGGATGACGGCGGCGAGCTCGTCCTGATGACGGAGCTCGAGGATGTCGAACAGCGGCAGATGGCTGGGCAGCGGCGGGTGATGCATCGCGAGGATCGTGCCGTGCGGCGCGGGCTCGGCGAGGACGTCGGCGAGCCACGCGAGCTGGGCCGGATCGAGGTCGCCGTGGTGCCAGCCCGGAACGCTGGTGTCGAGGGCCACGAGGCGCAGCCCGTCGAGATCCCACACCCCGGTGACCGGCTCCTCGGTGGGCTCGGCGTCGAGGAGCACCTCGCGCAGCGCCGGGCGCTCGTCATGGTTCCCCGCGACCCAGACCACGGGTGCGCCGAGCTCGGCGGCGACCGGCTCGACCGCGGCCCGGAGCCGGCGGTACGCATCCGGCTCGCCGAGGTCGGCGAGGTCCCCGGTGATCACGATGGCGGCGGGAGCGGGGTGCACGGCGCGGATAGCCTCGAGGGTCTGCGCGAACGTGCGCTCGACGTCGTACCGTCCTCCCAGCGCGGCACCTCCGGCGAGGAAGTGCGGATCGCTCACATGGATCAGGACGTGGGAGGCGGGGGCGTACCGACCGAAGACCGGAGGTGTTCCGTTGAGTGCGGACATGCCCTCAGCCTAGGGGCGGGCGCCGACGCTCCTCCTTGGCGCGCCGGACGCTCAGTGGCCGACGACGATGAGCAGGATGCCGGCGATGACCGCGGCCCCGCAGAGCACGAAGCAGCCGTAGGCGCCCACGAGGGCGAGGGTCTTCTGCCCTTCGGTGAGCGGGCTCTTCCTCGCCGCCTTCGCCGCCTGCTTGGCGGCCCGCTTGAGCTCCTTCTCGGAGATCACCGTGATGGCATCGGTGAACTCCGCGGGGCTCACGACGGGCGCTCGTCCGCTGCGTACGAGCAGACGCAGACCCAGGGCGTAGAAGGTGACGATGGCAGCAGCGCCGATGAGCGCGGCAGCGAACACCTGCAGGAAGGCGATCCAGTCGATCGTGACATTCATGCCGAATCCCCGTTCTGCGGCGCATCGGACGAGGAGACGCTGCCGGTCTTCGCGGCCTTCGCGTCGGCCTTGGCCTTGGCCTTCTTCTTCGCCTTGTCCTTGGCCTCGGCCTTCGCCTTCTCCTTGGCCTCGGCACGGGCCTTGGCTTCCGCCTTCGCCTGGGCGATGCGCTGCTGGCGACGCGTGGGCGGCGGGGTGTCGGGGACCTCGACCGCGAGGTGGGACTCGGCGACGTCGCTCATGGCGTTGGCCGGCGTGACGGCGTTCCGCCGGGAACGCATGTACAGCCCGAGGATGATCACCACCGCGAGCACAGCGTCGATCGCCACGCCCCAGGGACCGAGCCAGACGACGAGCAGCGCCGCCAGGGCGCCGACACCGCCGGCCGCGGGCAGGGTCAGCAGCCAGCCGACGCCGATGCGGCCGGCCGTCCGCCAGCGGACCGTCGAGCCGCGGCGACCGAGACCCGATCCGATGACCGATCCCGAGGCCACCTGCGTGGTGGAGAGGGCGAAGCCGAGGGCGCTGGAGGCGAGGATCGTCGCTGCCGTCGAGCTCTCGGCCGCGAAGCCCTGCGCCGGCTTGACGTCGGTCAGGCCCTTGCCCAGCGTGCGGATGATGCGCCAGCCACCGAGGTACGTGCCGAGGGCGATCGTGAAGGCACAGGCGACGATGACCCAGAGTTCGGGCTCGTGGTGCGCACCGGACTGCCAGCCGATCGTGATCATCGCGAGGGTGATGACGCCCATCGTCTTCTGCGCGTCGTTCGTGCCGTGCGCGAGGGCGACGAGGGAGGACGTGAAGATCTGCCCCCAGCGGAAGCCGTCGCGCCCGTCGGGCTTGCCGTCATAACGACGGGTGACCGAGTAGGCGATCTTCGTCGCCGCGAAGGCGATGATGCCGGCGGTGATCGGGGCGATGAGAGCGGGGAGGACGATCTTCGACAGCACGGCGCCGAAATCGATGCCCCCGAGGCCGGCACCGACGAGCGTCGCGCCGATCAGGCCGCCGAAGAGGGCGTGGGAGGAGCTGGACGGCAGACCGAGCAGCCAGGTCAGCATGTTCCAGGTGATCGCGCCGATGAGTCCGGCGAAGATCAGCGAGAGGAACAACTCCGCCCCTGCGGCGATGATCGCATCCTCCTGGATGATGCCGCCGGAGATGGTCTTGGACACCTCCGTCGACAGGAAGGCGCCGACGAGGTTCAGCAGGGCGGCCAGGAGCACCGCGGTCTTGGGCTTGAGGGCGCCGGTCGCGATGGGCGTGGCCATCGCGTTCGCGGTGTCGTGAAACCCGTTCGTGAAATCGAAGAAGAGTGCCAGCGCGATGACGAGCACGACGATGAGGGCTGCGGTTTCCACCGTTCGCTTTCGGTCTTGAGGAAGAGGGAGATGTCGACGGGATCGACGTGACGAACGAAGAGTTCACCGTGGGTTTGACTTCCGTTTACCGGCCCCGGTAAATCCTGCCACCGTCCCCCGTGCCGGTCAACTCGACCTGGGATAGCGTGGGACGGTGACTGACGCCCCGATCGCCGCCCGCCGTTCCACCCTCCGCACGCACCACGGCGACACGGTCGACGACCCGTACGAGTGGCTGCGCGCCAAGGACTCCCCCGAGGTCATCGCACACCTGGAGGCGGAGAACGCGCACACCGAGGCCGAGACCGCACACCTGGCCGATCTGCGCGAGACGCTGTTCCAGGAGATCAAGGGACGGGTCCAGGAGACGGACCTCTCCGTGCCGACGCGACGCGGAGACTGGTGGTACTACAGCCGCACCGAGGAGGGGGCGCAGTACGGTATCCACTGCCGCGCCGCCGCCGTCGAAGGCGACTGGACGCCGCCGCGTCTCGAGCCGGGGGTGCCGGTGCCCGGCGAGGTGGTACTGCTGGACGGCAACGTCGAGGCGAAGGGGCACGAGTTCTTCTCGCTCGGCGCGTTCGACACCTCCGACGATGCGACGAAGCTGCTGTGGTCGACCGATTTCGAGGGCGACGAGCTCTACACCGTGCGCGTGCGCGACCTGGAGACGGGCGTCACCCTCGACGACGAGATCCCGAACACCGGGGGTGCGTTCTTCACCCCGGACGGCACCGGCATCCTCTACACGACCCGCGACGACGCCTGGCGTCCGGACACCCTGTGGCTGCACCGCCTGGGCACCCCGGTGTCGGACGACATCACGCTGTTCCACGAGCCCGACGAGAAGTTCTGGCTCGGTGCAGGGATCACTCGCAGTCGTCGCTACCTCGTGATCGGGGTGGGCTCCAGCATCACGAGTGAGGAGTACCTCGTCGATCTCGCGGGCGACATCACCGCGGAGCCGCGTCCGGTATGGCCGCGGCGGGAGGGTGTGGAGTACTCGCTCGAGCACGCGGTGGTCGACGGTGAGGACCGGCTCCTCATCCTGCACAACGACGGCGCCCTGGACTTCGAACTCGTCTCCGTCGCGGCGGACGACCCGCAGGGGGCGCGCCAGGTCATCGTCGCCCATCGGCCGGGGCGACGACTGCTCGGGGTGGACGCGTTCCGCGACTTCGCCACGGTGGAGTATCGCAGCGAGGGGCTCGAGCGCGTCGGACTACTGGACTACGCGACGAACGCGGTGGAGGAGCTGCGGTTCGACGAGCCGCTCTACTCCGCGGGCGTCAGCGGCAACCCCGAGTGGCACTCCCCCTTCCTGCGTCTCGGCTACACGTCGTTCGTCACGCCCGGCACGGTCTACGAGCTCGACCTCGCGACGCGGGAGCTCGTGCTGCGCAAGCAGGTGACGGTGCTCGGCGACTACGACCCCGCCGACTACGGACAGCGGCGGGAATGGGCCACCGCGGAGGACGGCACGCGCGTGCCGATCTCGCTCGTGTGGAAGCGCTCCTTCGGCGAGCCCGGTGCGACCGCGCGTCCGGTCCACCTCTACGGCTACGGTTCGTACGAGCACTCGATCGACCCCGGCTTCTCCGTCGCACGGCTCTCGGAGCTGGACCGCGGGGTCGTCTTCGCCGTGGCGCATGTGCGCGGCGGCGGCGAGATGGGTCGGCAGTGGTACGAAGAGGGCAAGCTCCTGCACAAGCGGAACACCTTCACGGACTTCGTCGCCTGCGCCCGGCACCTCGTGGACCAGGGCACCACGACCCCGGCCCAGCTCGTCGCGGAGGGCGGCAGTGCGGGCGGTCTGCTGATGGGAGCGGTCGCCAACCTCGCGCCCGAACTGTTCGCCGGGATCCTGGCGGGTGTGCCGTTCGTCGACGCGTTGACCACGATCCTCGACCCCTCGCTCCCCCTCACGGTGATCGAGTGGGACGAGTGGGGCGACCCGCTGCACGACCCGGAGGTGTACGCGTACATGAAGTCGTACACGCCGTACGAGAACGTGCGCGACGGCGTGGAGTATCCGCGGATTCTTGCGGTGACCTCGCTGAACGACACCCGCGTGCTCTACGTGGAGCCCGCCAAGTGGGTCGCCCGGCTGCGGGAGGCCGGCGCGACGGACGTGCTGCTCAAGTGCGAGATGGTCGCGGGGCACGGGGGCGTGAGCGGACGGTACAACTCCTGGCGCGAGCGGGCGTTCGAGCTCGCCTGGCTGCTCGACACGCTCCACCTCGCCTGACGGCACCAGGCCCTCGCGGTATCAGGCACTCGCGCGGCATCAGGCCCTCGCGCGGCATCAGTCACGCGCGCGGCATCAGGCCCTCGCGCGGCATCAGGCGCGAGTGGTTCTCCTTGCCTGATCTCGCGTGGAGGCCTGCACTCCCGTGTCCGACGTCGGCTCAGACTTCCGCGCGTCCTCAGGCGCTCGCGCGACATCAGGCGCGAGAGGTTCTTGCTGCCTGATCTCGCGCGGACGCCTGCGGTGACGACACGCGACGACTGATCCTGCACAGGGCAAGGGTTTCGCGAACGACTTCCCCATCCCGAGCGCTGTGATGGAGAGTGCGGCGCGAGCGCTCAGGGTGGAGGGGTGAGACGCACAAGGGTCGAGAGCTGGGTTCGAGAGCAGGGGGGATCCGCGCATTCGTCGCGCGTACGGGAGGCGGGCTTCACCGAGTACCAGATGCGTCGCGCGGTGCAGGAAGGCGCACTCGAGCGCGTGCGCCGCTCGTGGCTCCTCGTCCCCGATGTCGATCCACGGCGCCGGGCCGCTGCTTCGGTAGGCGGGAGAGTCACCTGTGTGAGTGCTTCGGCCCTCGCCGGATGGTGGGATGTCGGGGCCACGGACGTACACGTCGCCCTCCCCCGTACCGCTTCTCGCTTCGACCGCGGCGGCGTCCAGGTGCACTGCGCCCAGGGACCTGTGCCGGCGCATCCGCGCGCGGCGGTCGATCCCGTCCTAGATGTCCTCTTCCAGGTCGCGCGATGTCGGGCGCCTGTCGAGGCCCGCGCGATCTGGGAGTCCGCCATCCGTCACGGGGCGGTGGAGCTGGATACGCTCGCGCGGGTGCGATGGCGGTGCGACGCCGCGAAACGCCTCGCTCAAACCGTCCGCGGCCGGTCCGACTCCGGCCCCGAGACGGTCTTCATCGAACGGATGCGCGCGATCGGCATCGACGTGCGACAGCAGGTGTGGGTGGACGGCCATCCGCTCGACGGTGTCATCGGCGAACGGCTCGCGATCCAGATCGACGGCTTCCGCCACCACAGCGCTGCGGCCGACCGGCGACGAGACCTCGCTGCCGACGCGAGGCTCGCACTCCGCGGCTACACCGTCCTGCGCTTCGACTACCACCAGGTCATGGTCGACGACAGTCATGTCGAGGACACCGTCCTAGCGGCGCTCGCGCAGGGCCTCCATCGCGGGAGCCGTCCGGCGGCTCGCGGGTAGCAGATCGAGCACAAGCCCAGCACTCGCGCGAGTTCAGGCGACAAAGACCGCACGATGCCTGAAGCCACGCGAGGGCCTGACACAGCGCGAGCCCGGGAGAACAGGCGGCCACGCGGACACAGGCTCTCACGGGAGTTCAGGCCACAAAGACCGCACGATGCCTGAAGCCGCGCGTCAGCCTGAAGCTGCGCGAGCCCAGCGAGAGCCTGAAGCTGGAGGTCAGCCGAAGAGGGCGGCGGCCTCGTCGTAGCGGTAGCGGGGTACGGTGTTCAGCTCACCGAGAGCATCGGCGAACGGAACGCGGACGATGTCGGTGCCCTGCATCGCCACCATCTGCCCCCAGGCGCCGTCGACGATCGCGTCCGCGGCGTGCAGGCCCAGGCGAGTCGCGAGGACGCGATCGAACGCCGACGGCGAGCCGCCGCGCTGGATGTGCCCGAGGATCGTGGCGCGCGTCTCGATGCCGGTGATCCGCTCGATCTCGGGGGCGAGCAGGTCGCCGATGCCGCCGAGCCGCGGGCGGTTGAACGCATCCAGACCCTTGTCACTGTAGGCCTCGTCCATACCGGCGAGCTTGAAGCCCTCGGAGACGACGACGAGCGGCGCGCGACCGCGATCGTGGGCACTCGTGACCAGAGCGGTGATCTCGTCCAGCGACATCGGCACCTCGGGGATGCAGATGACGTGCGCACCGGCGGCCATGCCGGCGTGCAGGGCGATCCAGCCGACGTGACGGCCCATGACCTCGGCGACCATGCAGCGCTGGTGGGAGTCGCCGGTGGTCCGGAGCCGGTCCATGGCGTCCGTGGCGATGTTCACGGCCGTGTCGAAGCCGAACGAGTAGTCGGTGGCACGGAGGTCGTTGTCGATCGTCTTCGGGACGCCGAGCACCTTGATGCCGTCCTTCGCGAGGCGGTCCGCCGCGGCGAGGGTGCCTTCGCCGCCGATGGCGACGATGCCGTCGATCTTGTGCCCGTAGAGGGTCTTCGCGATGTTGTCCGCACCTCCGCGCTCCCCCTCGTACGGGTTGGTGCGGGATGTGCCGAGGATCGTGCCGCCCACCTTGGACAGCCCCTTCACCTCGTGGCGCGTCAGGGGCATGAAGTCGCCCTCGACGACGCCGCGCCACCCGTCACGGATGCCGACGAACTCGAGGTCGTACGTCGTGGTGCCCTTGAGCACGATGCCGCGGATGACCGCGTTGAGTCCGGGGCAGTCGCCGCCGCTCGTCAGGATGCCGATTTTCATGCTGCTGCCTTCGGAGGTCGAGGGATGGGGGTGAGGCGACAGTGCCTGCGATCGACACTAGCGCGCCGCCCCCTCGCGTGGCCATTCGAGCGCGTCGAAAACCGCCGATCTTGACGGCCACGATGAGCGATTCCGTCGAAGTTCGCGCCGCGGAAGGATGTCGTCGCCGGAACGGCGTTAAGAAGTCGCGTTCTTGACGCCGTCTCAGCGGCCGCTCAGAGCCTCGCGAAGAAGGTGCATGAGCGCCGCCAGCTGCACCGACTCGCTCGCCGCCTCTTCCGTCGCCTCGCCGTCCAGAGCACGCGCTGCGAGCCCCTGCTTCTGGTCGATGAGCTCCGCGATCTTCGTGTCGATCGTGTGGGCGGCGATGATCCGCCAGGCCGTGACCGGCTCGTCCTGCCCGATGCGGTGCACACGGTCGATGGCCTGCGTCTGCTCGGCCGCCGTCCACGACAGCTCCGCGAGGACGACGTTCGACGCCGCCTGCAGGTTGAGCCCGACGCCGGCCGCCGTCAGCGAGCACACCGCGATGCCGACCTCGGGGTCGCCGTTGAAGTCGTCGATCGCCTGCTGCCGCGCCGTGTTCGTCTGGTCACCGCGGATGGACACCGCGCGGATGCCTGCCGAGGCGAAGTGCGCCTCCGCCTGATCCATGACGTCGATGTGCTTCGCGAAGAACACGACCTTGCCGACCGACCGCTGCAGCTGTGCGGCGTAGTCGGCCGCCAGGAGGGCCTTGGCCTGACCGATGCGGCGCACCATCGTGAAGACGTTGTCTCCCCCGGTCCCGGCGGCCTTCGACTCCTCGAGCTCGTTCTGCGCCACCAGCCGGACGATGTCGTCGTCGATCTCTCCGGGCGCGAGTCCTCGGTCGCCCCGCGCCTCGATGATGCGACGGTAGCGGGCGGCCAGCCGCTCCCCCAGTTCCCGCTCGGCCTGGCGGATGCTGCGACCGAACTCGTCGTCGAGCTGCACCGGCAGATCGGCGACCAGCTTGTCGGGCAGGTCGGCGGCGACATCCTTCTTCTTGCGCCGCACGATGCCCATCGAGATCACCGCGTCGCGGGCCTCCGGGTAGAAGGCCTTGTCCGCGGGCGTGAGCCCCGTCGCGTCGAGCTTCTCCATGAGCTCGGGTCCGGGCTTCTCGCCGTTCGTCCAGCCGAGGAAACGCCAGATGGCGTCGAAGTCCTCGACGTCGTTGATGAGCGGGGTGCCCGTGAGGGCGAGCATGAGCGGATCGTGCCCCGGGGTGCGCTCGCGCACCTGCGCCGCGAGCGACAGCACGTTCTGCGAGCGCTGCGAGGAGAGGTTCTTGATGAAGTGAGCCTCATCGACGACCATGCCGCGCAGGCCGATCGACGCGAGCCACGACATGTGACGGTCGAGGATCTCGTAGTTGACGATGAACACGTCGGCGAAGGCGTCGATGTCGTCGCCGTCGCCCTGGATGACCGTGGCACGACGCTGCGGCGTCCACCGCTCGACCTCGCGCGCCCAGTTCATCTTCACGACGTTGGGCACCACCACGAGCAGCGGATAGGCGCCGGCCACGGAGGCCGCGAGCACCGACTGCGCCGTCTTGCCGAGGCCCGGCTCGTCGGCGAGCAGGAAGCTGCGGTGTCCGGCGCGCACAGCCTCGAGGAATCGGGACTGGTGCACCATGATCTCGCGGCCCTTGGGCGAGATGTGATCGAACTCCGGGGCCGGCGGAAGCTCCATCGACGCCGCCGCACCGCCCGCGCCGGTCTCGAAGGCCTTGTACAGCGGCCCCATGAGCTCCCAGCCGTCGAGGCGGCGGCGGGGCGTGCTGGCCGGTCGCGGGGTCAGGTCGGGCGCGAGGAACGGGTTGGCGAGCTGACGGGCCTCCACCGACGGCGGGGTGACCTGACGCTCCGCGATGGCCGCGGGCACCACGGGCGTCTGCACGGGCGCCGGGTCGGCGATGATGAGCTCCTCCGGCGGGAGCTCAGCGCCGGACTCGAGCAGCCAGTCGCGTCGCATCCGCTTCGCGACGGGCGACGTGGCCTGGTCTGCTTCGAGCAGCTGGATGAGCGAGGTGTCCCGCGCGGCCGTCTTCGCGAGGATCGTCGCGACGCCGTCGAGGCGCTTGAGCAGCTCGGCGCGGGCCGCGTCGGTGATCTCGGAATCGGCCTTCACGCGGGCGCGCTCCTCGCGCACCAGGAAGGCGATCACCTGGAACTTCGTGCGGTTCGTGGGGCCCAGCTTGCCGCGCTGGGACTTCGCCTCGATCTCGCGCACCTTGCGCGCGAGGATCGGGATGAGCGGTGCCTCGTCGTCGCGACGGGACGTCTTCTTACGCCGCGGGGCGGCGGTTGCCGTGGTCGGCATGCTCCTCCTGAGCCTGAAGGGCTCCGGCGCCTCCGGGGAGCCGCGAGCCGTTCTCGTCGTCCGCGTGTGGCGTGAGCCAGGACCGTGCGGACTGTGGATCGGTGTTCCCTCCGGAGCACGCGATGAGTGCGGGACCGGCGGGAGCCTGATCCCATTCTATGTCATCGCGAGCACCGGCCGCGGAAACACGGCGCCGCCGTGTTACGCGGACACGTCCAGGATGGTCGCGGCCTGCGTCACATCGGCGGCCATCTGGGTCATCAGCTTCTCGATGCCCTCGAAGGCGACCATGCCGCGCAGCCGCGCGACGAACTCGACCGTCACGTCGTGACCGTAGAGATCGAGTCCGGTCTCCCCCAGCACGTGCGCCTCGACCTGCCGCACGAGCACGTCGTCGAAGGTCGGGTTCGTGCCCACCGAGATCGCCGAGGGATGCCGGATGCCGGTGTCGTGGTCGATGAGCCACCCCGCGTAGACGCCGTCCGCCGGCACGAACGCATCGACGATCGTGGAGAGGTTCGCGGTCGGGAAGCCGAGCTCTCGTCCACGCTTCAGGCCGTGGACCACGACGCCGCGCACGTCGGGATATCGGCCGAGAGCGCGAGTCGCCTCGGCGACGTCACCGGCCATCAGGAGCTCGCGGATCCAGCTCGACGAGACACGACGGCTGGACCCCGGCAGATAGACGTCGTCGACGACCTCGACGGTGAAGCCGTACCGGGGGCCGAGTTCGCGCAACAGGTCGGGGGTGCCCGCGCCTCGGTGCCCGAAGCGGAAGTCAGCGCCTACGAGGACGGTGGACACGTGCAGCGCGCCGACGAGGATATCGGCGACGAAGTCCTCCGCGCTGAGGGCCGCGAGCGTCTCGTCGAAGGTCAGCACGAGCGTCGCGTCGAGCCCGAGCTCGCCCAGGAGCTCCAGCTTGCGGTCGACGGTCACGACGTTCTCGGGGCACCGGTCGGGGCGGATCACCGCGAGGGGGTTGCGGTCGAACGTCACCGCGACGGCCCGGCTCCCCGACCCCGCGGCGGCCTCTTCCAGGCGACGGATGACGGCGCGGTGCCCCTCGTGCACGCCGTCGAACTTCCCGATGGCGACGGCGCTGGGACCGTAGTTCTCCGGCACCTCGTCCGGACTCCGGAACACGATCACGCGGCGACCTCGACCGGACGCGCGGCGTCGACGGGCCGATGCGTGCGCAGCCACCAGATGCCGAAGACCGGGAGGACCAGGGGGATGAAGAGGTAGCCGCGACCGAACAGCGACCACACGGTCTCGTGCTGGAACAGGTCGGGCAGGACGAGGCTGAGCACGCCGACGACCAGCACACCGGTGAGCTCGAAGATGATCGCCACCCACGCGACGGTGTACCAGCCGCGACGACGCGCGAAGACGAGCGCGAGCGTCGCCAGGACATACACGACCGCAGCGAGCGCCGAGAGGCTGTAGGCCAACGGGGCCTCGTCGAAGCGACGGACGATCTGCACGAAGCTGCGCCCGGTGGCCGCCAGCGCCATCACGGCGTAGACGATCACCAGGACACGACCGATGCCGGTCATCCGAGTGGAGGGGGCGGTGGAGCTCATAGCGCATTCCATCCTAGAGCCGGGTAGGCTCCCCGGCGTCCGCTCCGGGTGCTCCTCAAGCGACCTGCACGGTCCAGATGACCTGCATGCGCCAGAGCATGATCGCGATCGCGAGGGCGGCCACACCGAGGACGACCGTGCTCCACCGGCTGCGTTCCATGAGAGCCCAGAGCACCGCGCCCACAGGCAGCAGGGCAGCCGAGACGAGATACACCCAGAACTCCAGCAGGTCCCCGGTCGGCGGGTTCCCGGCGAGGGGCGCCACGATGGCGACGACGATCTGTGCGACGAGCAGCACCTCGACGAGAGCGAGCGCCCCCACGGAGAAGTCACTGGGGCGCCGACCGGCGAATCCCGCACCGAGGCAGAAGAGCCCCGCGGCGAGGGCGACGACGATCTGGACGATCGTGAACCACAGGATCATCGGGAGACCTCCGGCATGTTCATGGCGCTCTTCACATCGGCGCCGCGCTTCTCGACGATCCCCACCAGGCCGCCGTCGTCTTCGATGGCGGCCGCGAGCGGGCCGTCCAGTCGCGCAACGGCGCCGGCCAATCGCTTGCCGTGTCGCAGATCACGTGCCTCCTCCGCCGAGACGCGGAGGACGGGGAGGACGCGGCCGGCGGCCTCGCCTGGGGAGAGCACGGGGGCGCCCTCCAGGGCGTCGATCGTGACGGCATCGCGCACGTCGAACGGGCCGACACGGGTACGGCGAAGGGCGGTCAGATGACCACCCACGCCGAGAGCGGCGCCCAGGTCGCGGGCCAGCGAGCGGATGTACGTTCCGGACGAGCAGTCCACGACGACGTCCAGGTCGATGGCGCGATCATCTCGACGTCGCGCGACGACGTCGAATCGGGAGACGACGACATCCCGCGGTTCGAGGACGACCTCCTCGCCCGCACGGACACGATCGTAGGCGCGGCGGCCGTCGACCTTGATGGCCGACACCGCGCTGGGGACCTGGGAGATCGCGCCCGTCAGCGCGGCCACTCCGGCATCGATCGCCGCATCCTCGATCGCCGCGAGGGCGCTCCCATCCGCGCGGTGGAGGATCTCCCCCTCGGCGTCGTCGGTGGATGTGACGGCACCGAGCCGGATGGTCGCCTCGTAGGTCTTGTCCGCTCCCACGATGTAGGTGAGGAGCCGGGTCGCGCCCTCGATGCCGATGACGAGCAGTCCGGTGGCCATCGGGTCGAGGGTCCCCGCGTGACCGACCTTGCGGGTTCCGAAGGCCCGACGCGTGCGGGCGACCACGTCGTGACTGGTCAGCCCGCCGGGCTTGTCGACGAGGAGGATGCCGGGGGTCGCCATCCCTCCAGCCTACCGAGAGCGGGAGCCGCGACCGCTCGCCTAGGCTGGAGGGATGGCCGCGCCCGCACCGTCTCCCGCGACGATGACGCCCCTGCACGGCTGGTACGCCGAGCACGCCCGCGACCTCCCCTGGCGCCGTCCGGACTTCCACGCGGCCTTCGGCGCCTGGGGCGTGCTTGTGAGCGAGTTCATGCTGCAGCAGACGCCCGTGACCCGCGTGATCCCGCACCTCGACGCGTGGCTGACGCGATGGCCCACGCCCCGCGCGATGGCGGCCGCCTCTCCGGCGGAGGTCGTGCAGCAATGGGCGAACCTCGGCTATCCGCGGCGCGCCCTGTGGCTGCACCGTGCGGCCGTCGAGGTGGTCGAGCGCCACGGCGGCGTCGTGCCGCGTGACGTCGACGCCCTCCTCGCCCTCTCCGGGATCGGCGACTACACCGCCCGTGCCGTGGCCGTGTTCGCGTACGGCGACCGTCATCCCGTCGTCGACACCAACACCCGGCGCGTCCTGGCCCGGGCGATCGAGGGACGAGCGCAACCGGGGTCCCCCTCCCGCCGCGACCTCGCGCTCATGGCCGCGATACTCCCCGAGGACCCCGTCGCCGCATCCGTCATCAACGCCGCGGCGATGGAACTCGGTGCGACGGTCTGCACCTCCCGGGCACCGCAGTGCGAGCGCTGCCCGCTGGCGGACGCCTGCGCGTGGCTCGCGGCCGGCCAGCCCGACACCGGGGATGAGCGACGACGACAGGCCGCGTACGAGGGATCGGACCGGCAGGCCCGCGGCGCCGTGCTCCGGCTCCTGCGCGCCGCTACTCCCGCCGCGGTCCCGCTCACCGCCGTCCTCCCGGAATGGCCCGACGCGCGTCAGCGGGATCGCGCGATCGACTCCCTCATCGCCGACGGGCTCGCGGAAGCCGACGGGGAGGGCCTCTCCCTGCCGCGGTGAGCGCGCCTCAGAGGAACTGTTCGGTCCGGTGCGCGAGCACCGTCAGCTCGACGCGGTTGCGGACGTCCAGCTTCACGAACGCGCGTCCCAGGTGCACCTCGACCGTCCGGACGGAGACCGACAGCCGTTCCGCGATCGCACGGTTCGCCGTCCCTCCGACCGCGTGCATCGCCACCTCCAGCTCCCGCGGTGTCAGTCGCTGGGCCCAGGCGCTGCGGCAGCCACGCAGACCATCGGACCCTTCCGCCGCGCTCATCGACTCCTCGAGCCGTTCCCGCCGTCGCCGCATCGCACGCTCCCAGGCGCGCGCGCCCGCGACCTCGAACAGCCGCTCGGCGTGCGCAAGGTGCCCGTGCGCCGAGGCCGCGTCTCCGTGCAGACCGGATCGGACCCCGAGCAGCGCCTCGACCCGCCCCCGGGCGAACGGGGACCGGAGCCGGCTCGCCGCCACCCGCAGCGTTTCCTGGTCCGTGCGCCAGGTACCGCCTGAGGTCCCCACGACTGCCTGGCGCAACGCCGCGGCGAGTTCGCTCTCTGGCGGATGCACGGTCGCCGGTCGGTGTCCCCCCGACGAGCAGAGCAAGACCTCGTCGACTCCGGGCACCGCGAACAACGGCTGCGGGGCACCGCGGTCCCGCCACAGGCCCATGGCGCCGACGGCCGCCTCGAAGGAGCCGTCCAGGTACGCCTCGACGGCTCTGTCGACCAGGACGTCCAGCGCGACGGCGCGAGGGAGCACGTCGGTGAGAGCGCGCGCGATCGGGCCCAGGACGCCGAGGACGGCCAGGTCGAGCCGTCGCGCCAGCACGACGCCGAGACCCGCGAACGGGATCGCGACGGGCAGCTCGACCGCCGCCCGCCGGAGCACCTCCCTGGCGTGACCGATGTCTCCCCGCCAGACCAGGAGCAGCACCTCGGTGACGGCTCGATAGGCCCGCAGCACGGGACTGCTCTCGAAGCCGGGGAAAAGCGGATCGACCTCCCCCTCGCCCCGAAGTCCCCCGGAACGCAGCAGCCGCAGACCTGCGTCGATGTCCCCCGCGCATGCCGCGTGCAGCGCCGCCGACACGCCGCCGAGCACCCCGGGGTCCCCGGCCGTGCCACCGGCCACGATGTCGCCGGCGAGGAGCCCGCACAACCCCTCCAACGCATCATGCAGCGGGCCGTCCGCCCCTGCGGCGTGGGAGTTCATGTGCCGGACCTGAGCGAGCCAGCGGCGCGCTGCGACCCGGTCGCCGTGTTCCGCGCACAGGATCGCGACGAGCCCCGCGGACCTCGCCCAGACAGTGGCGTCGGTCGCAGAGCCCGGCACGACTCGGCGCGGATCGACGGCCGGGACGAGCCCGTGCCGAATGGTGCGGGCGGCGAGGTAGGGGCCGACCGCCCGCGTTCGTCGGTGCTCCGCCGCGCCCGGGAAGAGGCCGCTCAACCACGCCTCGGCATCGGCGGCGTGGCCGCACGCGAGCGCCATGCAGCCTGCGAGCACTCGCGCCTCGTCGGCGAGGGCGCCGGTCGCGTGCGCGGCGGCCTCGCCGGCCAAGAGCAGCGCGCGTTCTATGAGCCCCTCGTCGGAGGCGTGGCGGGCGCAGGCCGTCAAGAGCACAGCGGCTCGACGGTCTCGTACGGCACAGGACCGCGCGCGATGCCACGCCGCGCCACTCCGGTCCCCGCGTGCGACCGCGACGTCGGCCAGTCGTCTGTGCACGAGCACGACCTCCGCCGCCGACGCCGCCTCGTACACCTCCGCGGCCGCGCGCGGGTCGGTGAGCCGGATGGAGCCGGCGTGGATCGTCAGATGCGGCGCGGCGGCGCTCGCCCGCACTTCCTCCACACTGCGCCCAGCGGCCCCGAGGATCGGTTCCAGCTCCTCCTCCAGCGCCAGCACCACGGTGAGCAGGAGCAGCCGGTCGCGGCTCGCCAGCCCTCGGATGCCTGCCCGGACCGTCGCAGACGGCAGCGGCCACGGGAGCCGACTCAGTCCGCGGCGCTGCTCGGGCGTCAGGCGGGCGGCCACCGCGAGGACGGCGTCGACGTCCTCGGGCAGAGAAGCGGCGAGCTGCGCAGCCACGTGCGGCGCGCAACACAGGTCGCGCCGTCGAAGCTCATCCAGCAGCGGCTCGACGACGACGGGCGCGACGAAGAGTCCCGCGGGCGTGCTCGTCGCCTGAATGTCGATCCCCCCAGATCCACCGGTTGTCCCGCCGCGGACCTGAGGGTATCAGACGGGCTCAATCCTCGTCGTCGTCCGACCGGTAGGGGTCGGCCTCACCGGCGTGGGTCGCGGACGAGGCCAGCTTGGCCACCTCCGCATCCCGCTCCTGCGCCTCACGGAGCAGAGCGGTGATGTGGTCGGCGTTCTCCGGCAGGGCGTCCGGGATGAACTCGAGCGTGGGGACGAGCCGGGTGCTGAGCTGTCGTCCGACCTCGCTGCGCAGCATGCCGGTCGCCGAGGTCAGCGCCGCACCACTGGCGAGGCGCTCCTCTTCGGTGCCGAGCACCGTATAGAACACGGAGGCGTGCTGCAGATCGCCGCTCACGCGGACGTCGGTGATGGTCACGAAGCCGAGACGCGGGTCGCGCAGCCCCTTCTCCAAGCGCTCGGCGAGGATCACGCGGATGCGATCCGCGAGTCGGGCCTGTCGTTCACCAGCCATAGTTCCTTCTCCCACCTCTGTGCATCGCGGCTCCCAGCGAACCGCGGAGACGGCTGCCCCCTCCCCCGTCATGGGAGGAGGAGGCAGCCGCCGGAGTCGACGGATCAGCCGCGCGGCTTCTCCACCATCTCGGTCGTCTCGATCTCGTCGCCGATCTGGATGTCGTTGTACTTGCCGAGGCCGATACCGGCCTCGTAGTCCGTCCGCACCTCGGTGACGTCGTCCTTGAACCGACGCAGCGACTCGATGGCGAGGCCATCGGCGATGACGACGCCGTCGCGGATGACGCGGGCCTTCGCGTTCCGCGTGATCGTCCCGGACCGGACGATGACACCCGCGATGTTGCCGAACTTCGAGGAGCGGAACACCTCGCGGATCTCGGCGACACCCGACTGGACCTCTTCGTACTCCGGCTTGAGCATGCCCTTGAGCGAGCTCTCGATCTCCTCGATCGCGTTGTAGATGACGGAGTAGAAGCGGATGTCCACGCCCTCACGCTGGGCGCGCTCGCGCGCCTTCGTGTCGGGGCGGACGTTGAAGCCCACGATGATCGCGTTGTCGATCGTCGCCAGGTTCACGTCGGACTCGGTGATCGCACCGACACCGCGGTGGATGATGCGCAGCTGCACCGAGTCGTCGACCTCGATCTTGAGGAGCGACTCCTCCAGCGCCTCGACGGCACCGGAGACGTCACCCTTGATGATGAGGTTGAGCGACTCGACCTTGCCCTCTTCGAGAGCACGGGTGAAGTCCTCGAGCGAGATGCGCTTGCGGGCCTTGGCCAGCTGGGCGTTGCGCTCGACGGCTTCGCGCTTCTCCGCGATCTGACGGGCCATGCGGTCTTCCTCGGTGACGATGAAGACGTCGCCGGCGCGCGGCACGGAGTTCAGACCCTGCACCTGGACCGGACGAGACGGCGCGGCCGCCTCGACGATCTCGCCGTTCTCGTCGATCATCGCGCGGACGCGGCCATAGGCGGTGCCCGCCACGATCGCATCGCCGACCCGGAGGGTTCCGGACTGGATCAGCACCGTCGCGACCGAACCGCGGCCCTTGTCGAGCTTCGCCTCGATGGCGACACCGCGAGCGGCCTTGTTCGGGTTGGCGGTGAGGTCGAGACCGGCGTCCGCAGTGAGCAGAACCGCGTCCAGGAGCTCCTGGATACCGGTGTTGGCACGGGCCGACACGTCGACGAACATGACGTCGCCGCCGTACTCCTCGGCCACCAGACCGTACTCGGTGAGCTGCTGGCGCACCTTGGCCGGGTTGGCCTCTGGCTTGTCGACCTTGTTCACCGCGACCACGATCGGCACGTTCGCCGCCTGAGCGTGGTTCAGCGCCTCGACCGTCTGCGGCATGATGCCGTCGTCGGCCGCGACCACGAGGATCGCGAGGTCGGTCACCTGCGCACCACGGGCACGCATGGCGGTGAACGCCTCGTGACCGGGGGTGTCGATGAAGGTGATCGCCCGCTCGATGCCGTCGTGCTCGGTCCAGACCTGGTAGGCACCGATGTGCTGGGTGATGCCGCCGGCCTCACCCTCGATGACGTTGGTCTGACGGATCGCGTCGAGAAGGCGGGTCTTACCGTGGTCGACGTGACCCATGACGGTGACCACCGGGGGACGGATCTCGAGGTCGTCCTCGCTCTCCTCCTCCAGCTCCTTCTCGAGGTCGAGACCGAAGCCCTCGAGGAGCTCCTTGTCCTCGTCCTCGGGCGAGACCATCTGGACCTTGTAGCCCAGCTCCTCACCGAGGACCTCGAACGTGGCCTCATCCAGCGACTCGGTGGCCGTGGCCATCTCGCCGAGGTTGAAGAGGATCGTGACGAGGGTGCCCGGCTGCACGGTGTAGCCGGTCAGGGACTCGATCTTGTCGGCGAAGTCCGCGATGGACGCGCCGCGACGCATGCGGATGATCTCCCCGTTGCCGCGGGTGACGTTGACGCCACCGACGACCGGAGCGCTCCGCATCTCGAACTCTTGCCGCTTCGCCCGCCGCGACTTGCGCTGCTTGCTCTTGCCGCCGCCCTTGCCGAAGGCGCCGGCGGTACCCCCGCCGGGACCGCGGCCGCGGCCACCGCCGCCACCGGGACGACCGGCGAAACCACCGCCGGGACGGGGACCTGCACCGGGACCGCCACCACCGCCGGGACGACCGGGGCCGCCCGTACGCTGCTGGAACGGAGCACCGGGACGACCACCCTGACCGCCGCGGGGTGCACCGGGTCGCGGCGAGCCGGGACGAGGGGCACCCGGGCGCGGAGCGCCGGGACGGGGCGCCTGCGGGCGCGGGATGTTCCCGGGGGTCGGCCGCTGGCCCATCCCCTGCGCCGAGGCGAAGGGGTTGTTGCCGGGACGAGGACCGGCGGGACGCTGGCCCATGCCCTGAGCGGACGAGAACGGGTTGTTGCCGGGGCGGGGCGCGCCGGGCTTCGGCGCGTTGCCGTCACTGGAGGACGGCGCGGCCGGAGCCGGAGCCGACGGCTTCGCTGGCGCCGAGGGCGCCGGAGCCTTCTTCTTCGCGGCCGGCTTCTCCTCGGCCTCGGCGGGCTTCTCATCC
>NZ_SSDN01000083.1:0-254 GCF_004794355.1 Microbacterium sp. K36
CCGCGACCGGAGGCAGCACCACCGGCGGCGACGACAGCACCCTCGGCGGCACCCAGGTGGTCGCCCCCGTGACGGCCCCCATCGGCGTCACCGGCAACGCCATCTCCGTCACCGACGACGCCACCGTCACCGGCACCACCGGCGGCACCACGTCCCCGACCGCACCCGCGACCGGAGGCAGCACCACCGGCGGCGACGACAGCACCCTCGGCGGCACCCAGGTGGTCGCCCCCGTGACGGCCCCCATCGGCGTC